>DASYDW010000003.1 GCA_036499395.1 Pirellulales bacterium | reverse complement strand
ACACCAACCCCTACCCCAACGGCGACTCCGACGGCAACTCCCAGCGCAACTCCTACGGCTACGCCTGCAGGCATCCCATGCGGAGACTTGGTTTCTTTCCAGGTGCGCTGCACGCATACTGTCAACGGCGACAGACTGCAGGCCAAGCTTACCCTCACCAATACGAGCCACTCGGGCCAGCAGGTCACCATCACAGTCGATGGCAATCCCAATCAGGTAACAATTAATGGGAACAAGGCCCAACTTCAGATTGCCAACGAGCCGCTCGGGCAACACACGGTTGCACTTACTAATCCAGCCGGTTGTTTCGCGCCGGTTATCACAAATTGTAACTAATGCAGACTCTTCGTGCAATGGATTCATGATCATGCTGGAACCTCAGATTGCAGGATCGAGTTAGGTTCCGGGAATAGCGAATCAAACCACTTCTCTATCAACGCGGCGTCCGGGAGTTGCCGGACGCCGCTGCCTATTAGAGTCAATAACAAGAAAGTTCTATGACATCAAACCGTGCATTCACATCGGCAAGCGGGCGGCGGCTCTTTCGTTCATCGTTCATCGCAGCAACTGCGCTAGCAGCGCTGGGGGCGCTCGGCTCCTCGCGTGCTAGCAGTCATGGTAGCCCGCCCGAACAGGCGCCGAGCGCGACCAAGATTGCGCCTTGGGTCATGGAACACACGGCGAACGGTCAGCAGGCGGAATTTCTGGTCGTGCTCGCTGACCAGGCCGACCTTGGTGGAGCGGCAGCTTTGCCGACAAAGAACGAAAAGAGCCGCTATGTGTACGATGTGCTGCGGAATAAGAGTCAGGCTACCCAAGGCCCGATTCTGCAATGGCTAAGTGAACGCGGGCTCGACCATCAAACTTTCTACATCGTCAACGCAATCTTGGTGAAGGGCTGCCGCGAGATCGCCGAGGCAGTGGCTGCCCGGCAAGACGTGGCGCGCGTGGAGGGCAATCCCAGCATTCAAAATTCGTTTCCTCAACCGGGTCCCGCGGCTGATGCGTCCTCGCAACCTGGGGCTCCGGCGACCATCGAGCCGGGAATCAATTATACACACGCGCCTCAGGTCTGGGCGCTCGGATTCAACGGGCAGAATATTGTAGTGGCGAGCGCGGACACTGGTCAGCGCTGGACGCATAATGCGCTTAAACCTCACTACCGCGGCTGGAATGGAACGGTGGCTGATCACAATTATAACTGGCATGACTCCATCCACGACAGCGTCGGTAACCCGTGCGGTAATGATTCGCCGTTTCCTTGCGATGATTATTTCCACGGAACGCACACCACCGGCACAGCGATCGGTGATGACGGAGCTGGCAACCAGATCGGAATGGCGCCTGGCGCAAAGTGGATTGGTTGCCGTAACATGGACCAGGGTACCGGCACACCGGCCAGATATATCGAGTGTATGGAATGGTTCCTCGCGCCTTACCCGATAGGCGGTGGGCAAGGCGACCCGACCAAGGCACCCGATATTACCATTAACTCCTGGGGTTGCCCCACGTCGGAAGGCTGTTCGCCTAACACATTGCAAGCTGCCGTTGACGCTCAAGCTGCTGCTGGCATTATGATGGTAGTCGCGGCGGGTAACTCCGGATCGAGTTGTTCCACTGTGACAGATCCACCATCGCTGTATGCGACTTCCTACACGGCCGGGGCACTGAACACCGGCACCGACACGATTGCTTCCTTTAGCAGCCGCGGTCCGGTTACTGCCGATGGAAGCGGCCGGATAAAACCGGATATCAGCGCTCCAGGCACTAACACGCGTTCGGCCTCTAACACATCCGATAATGCCTATACGTTTGCCAGCGGCACCTCCATGGCTACTCCGCATATCGCCGGCGCCATGGCGCTGCTCTGGTCCGCCATGCCGAGCTTGCAGAACCAGATCGACCCGAGCCGGGCAGCCTTAAATAACGCAGCTGTTCATATCGCGTCCACCCAGTGTGGCAGTGCCGGACCGCCAAACAACGTTTATGGCTGGGGCCGGGTCGATATCCTGGCCGCTGTAACCAGCGCCACACCAACTCCAACTCCGACGCCGACGGCAACTCCCACTCCTACGGCGACGCCTGGCCCGATCACGCTCAGAGGCCAGGGAAAAAAGGTGGGGGGAATAAATACATCGCGTCTCAAATGGAGAGGAGCGACCTCGGCCAACATCGACGTCAACCGCAATGGAGTTGTGATCGCGACAACGCCGAACGATGGTTTGTATGACGACTCCACCGGCACAACCGGCCAGGCTAGCTTCATGTACAAGGTTTGTGACGCTGGAACCCAGACCTGCTCTAACACTGTGACTGTCAATTTCGGGCCGTAAGGGAACCAACCGGAGCGCAGACTTACCATTGGTTTTCGGGGCGACGCCGGTCCCCGCCCGTAGCGCTTGTTCTTCCTGATCCGTAATCGGTGATTTGTAGCCGGAGTCGTTGACCCGGCCGTCGTTTAGCGTTGCCAAAAGGTGGATCGGCTTCTCTGAAGACGATACCAACCGCCCTCATGCGCATGCCTGCCCGCATTTCGTCGAAGTCGGCGAGATGTTCTCCCAATGTTGCCACCGGAGTGGGGCTTGCTTCGGTATGTTGTAGCTTAGCGTTCCGTCTCGCAACTTCTCTGCCTGTTTGAACGAATGCAGCGCCAACGAGCTTTAGCAATTGGCCGTGTCGAGTGGGGCAGACGGACACTGACGCAAGCTTTGTTCTTACCGTGGCGGGTAATTACGCCTTTCGGCGGCCCGTCCGCGAATTCGATGAATGGTGCGTTCTCCAACTGGTCACCAGCCGCTGTCGTGATCATTGGAACTTACTAGTATGTGCGTTAGATGAGATACACGATGCATTCATATCTTTGGACTTGTTTCTCGTATCGCTAAATCCGCGACTGTCGCCCTCCGATTTGGCGGGGCTTCGACGCCTTAGGGTAGTCCTGGAGTACTGGATGTCCGACGGCTGAGGAGCAACTCGGCGATGTCGAGCACCTTCACATTTTCTCCTCCTTGCGTGCCCGCCATGCCGTCGGTCATCATGTTCAAACAAAACGGGCAGGCCGTGGCCACGGTGCGCGCGCCGGTCGCAAGCGCTTCCTGCGACCGCAAATGGGAGACGCGCTGCGACGGTGCCTCCTCAAACCACATTCGACCTCCGCCCGCACCGCAGCAGAAAGTCTTTTTCCCACAGCGAGGCATTTCGCGATACTGCGCGTCGTCAGCAGCGCCGATGACCGCTCGTGTCGCATCCACTTCCCCGTTGACGCGCGCCAGGTAACACGGGTCGTGCAAAGTGATCGGCTCGCCGTTACTGCTGCTGTTGCTCAACCGTCCTGCCCCGACCAGGTCTGCGAGCAGCGTCGAGTGATGTTGCACCTCGTACTGCCCACCGAACTGCGGGTATTCATTCTTGAGCGTGTTGTAACAATGTGGGCACGGCGTGACGATCTTCTTCACTTTGCGGCGGGTAAGCGTCTCGACATTGGTGCGTGCGCGCTGTTGGAAAAGGAACTCATCACCGATTCGGCGCGCGGGATCGCCGGTGCAAGTCTCCTCTTTGCCGAGCACCACGAAGTTCACTCCTGCCTCCTTGAGCAACTGTGCTGTCGCACGCGCGACCTTTTGCGCGCGCGGATCGAATGACGCGGCGCAGCCGACCCAGAGAAGATATTCAAAGCTCGGATTCGATTCGGCCGTCGGCACTTCGAGGCCCTCCGCCCAAGCCAGGCGTTCGGAGTTAGACCGCCCGTATGGATTCGATTGGCTTCCGATCTGTTGCAACGCTTTCGCTGGTGGCCCGGAAAGTTTCCCTTCTCCGATCAGATCGCGCCGCATGTCGCTGATCAAATCGACGTGTCCGATCAAGACCGGGCACTCTTGGACGCACGCCTGACACATCGTGCAGGCCCAGAGCGTTTCATCATGGATCGTTCGATGCACATCCTCGCCGCCTAACGACATCAAATTTCGCAGATCGATCACAACGGCTTTCGGCGAAAGCGGTTTGCCGGTGGCGGTCGCTGGACACGCGTCTTCGCAGCGACCGCACTCCATGCACGAATCAAGGCTGAGCAGTTGTTGACGGTTGAAATCTGCAAGGTCGTGGACTCCGGTGCGACCCGTCTGCTCGACCTCTTCCATTTTCAACGGGACGAGCGCGCCCATGGGCCGCTCGGGACGGCCCGCAATGTTGAGCGGGCCAGTGATCACGTGGAGGAACCGGTTCACCGGAATCGTGGCGAAGAACGTCGCCACCAGAATCGCGTGTAGCCACCAAGCCGCCAGGTGCATCGTTTGGGCGCCGCCTACGTTGATTCCGCGCAACAAGGTCACATCGATCAACCAGCCGACGATCGACCAGTGCGCCAGATCCGGCTGTACTTGGGTGTAATGAAGTCGCAATGCTTCAACCGCGAAACCGGTGATGCCTAACGAGAGAAGTAGCCCCAGGAGCCACCAGTCGCTTCGGTTATGACCAAGGCTCGGCTTACGTTGGAACGCTCGGCGATACATAGCTAACAAGCAACCGGTGATGAATGCCACGCCGAACACGTCCATCGTCAGTTCATAGATGAGGTAGTACCAGCCGTGGTGAAAGTAGTACGGCCCATCATAGGCGATCGCCAAGAGCGTAGTGCCGATTGTCAGCACGACGAACCCACTGAATAGCAGCATGTGGAGGAGAGCGCCGAGCGACTTCTTGTGAACGCGTTTTTGCGCCAGCGCATACTCGACGAGCCGCCGACTCCACACACGCGAGTCACGCTCAAATCCGCCCCGCTGACCTTTACGCCAGAGCCACACCCGGGCTGCGACTTGCCACACGAGCACGGCGATACTCGCCGCAATCATGATGAAAAACACCACCCGCATCCACGGCGCGATGTTGCCAAACACTTCGCGGGTGGCGTTATTCATATTGCTCATTGTATTCCGGCTTAGGCTCGGCGAATCGATTCGATGAGTTGTGGGACGATCTGATACAGGTCGCCTACCAAGGCGTAAGTCGCCATCTGAAAGATCGGCGCGTCGGGGTCTTTGTTAATCGCGACGATAATCCGCGAATCCTTGATGCCGGCCAGGTGCTGAATCGCGCCGGAGATTCCAAGTGCGATGTACAACTCGGGCGCGATGATCTTGCCGGTCTGTCCGATTTGATAATCGTTAGGCGCCATCCCTGCATCGACTGCGGCGCGGGTGGCGCCGATTGCGCCGCCTAACGCGTCCGCTAATCTGCCGACTAGACGCTCGAATGTTTCCTTGTCCTTTAGCGGCCGGCCGCCAGATACCACCACGCGGGCTTCGGTTAGGTCGGGTCGGTCCGACCTGCGCTCTTCGCGGGAGATAAATTGCATGCCGTTGGGAAGCGACGCGGCGTCAAAGTCGAAGTGGCTGATCGGACAGGGCGCTGCATTGGCCGCAGGGGGTTCGAAGGCCGTGGCGCGGACTGTGAGCACGCGGCGGTCTCCTTCCACCTTCACGTTGGCGAACATGCTGCCGGCGTTGATGGGACGTCGGTAGGAAATCGAACCGTCCATTTTTTCGATCGCAATCACATCGGTAACCATTGGCGCGTCGAGCAACGCAGCAGCGCGCGGCAAGACGTCTTTACTAAACGTTGAGGAAGTGCCCAGGATGGTCTTAGCGCCGAGCCTTCGCGCTGCTTCCGCTATCACCATCGCGTAACGGTCGGCCAACGGTTCCGCCAATGCTGGGTCGTCGGCGACAACCACTGCAGACGCGCCGTAGGAAACAAGAGATGCGGCGATCCCATCCAAACCGTGGCCGACCACGAGTAGCGCGTAATTGCCACCGAGTTGTTGGGCCAACGTGATGGCGTGCAACGAGGGGCGCTTCACCTGTTGGCGATCGTGTTCGATTAGTATGAGGGACTCGGCCATGCTAAAGCACCTTCGCCTCCTGCCTTAGTTTCATGATTAGCTCTTCGACTGACTCAACGCGCGTGCCAGCGGGGCGCTTGGGCGGACGCGCAATGGAGAGCACAGTTGTAAGCGGGCGCACAGTTACTCCCAGTTGATCGCAAGTTAGAACTTCAATGGGTTTGCGGCGCGCCTTAATTAAACCGGGCAACGAGACGTAGCGCGGTTCGTTAAGGCGAAGGTCGGTGGTGATAATGGCCGGCAGATTGACTTCGATTACCTCAAGGCCGGCGTCGGTTTCACGCGTGCAACGGGCGCGCGTCTTGTTGTCTAGAAACTCAATCTTCGAGACGAACGTCGCCTGCGGCCAGCCTAACAACCCAGCGAGCATCTGACCGACCTGGTTTGAGTCGTCGTCCACAGCTTGCTTGCCCATGATCACGACGTGCGGCGCTTCTTTCTTGACCACCGCACCGAGAATGCGCGCCACCGCGTAGGGATCGAGCGCGCGGGAATCGTCGACGCGAATGGCGCGATCGACGCCCATTGCCAGCGCGGAGCGGATTTGTTCATCGACGGCCGACACTCCGATCGTGACGCCCACGATTTCCGTTGCTTCGCCGCGTTCGCGAATCCGCAACGCTTCCTCGATGGCGATCTCGTCGAACGAGTTGATCACCGATTTAGGCGTCGAGACCGCTGCGCCCGCGACAGCGACATCGTTAGGGTCGGGCACACTCTTGAACGAAACGAGGATTTTCATCTATCTACCGATGCTCAATCGCAGTTCTAAGGAGAGATCACGTTCCCTGCACCCGCACTCTCTAGCCCTTGCAGTCCGACGTTGCCTCACAGCCCCAGCATCGAGGCGATGATATTGCGCTGGATCTCGCTCGTCCCCGAGTAAAGCTTGCTGCCGATCGCGTCGC
>DASYDW010000002.1 GCA_036499395.1 Pirellulales bacterium | reverse complement strand
AAGAATGTATATTGCCCGCTGACGCCCCCCGAGGCGGTGAGCACGGAATAGACGGCGCCGACGACGTACGTGCCGGGATCAACCACGACGCGCATGGTCGTATTCGAGCCGATTTGCGCCGAGCCGTTGATGTCGACCCCGCCGTTGGTCGCGGGATTGATTTCGGTGACAAATGTGCTGCCGTTACCCTGCGTGAAGTTGCCGTTCATCGTCAACGCGGTGCCGAGATAGCCGGGATTGATCGTGCCCCCTGCGTTGACGGTCGTGGGACCCACCGTTCCTATCCCCATCAGCGTGCCGCCATTGTTGACCGCCATCGTGCCTCCCAGAATCCCGTTGGCCAGGAGCGTTCCGCCGTCGACAGCGGTCGAGCCCACCAGCGGGCTGTCGCCGAATAATATCAGCCTGCCGGCGCCGATCTTGTCGATCGCCACGCCGGCGCCCGTTGTGCCGTCTTCGTTGCCGATGACGGGGCTGAAATCGAGCGTATTGTTGGCCGTGACATCGAACGTGGTGGTCACGCCGCGCATCAGGAACAGGTCATTGCCGTCGGCCGCGCCGTTGCCACCGTCGGTGCCGATTGAGCTTCCGAGCCCGCCGGCGCCAGCCGTCACTGTGTTGCCGGCGAATCCCACGCCGTTGACGACGGTGATCGTGGCGCCATCGGCGACGAACACCGCGCCACCGAAGCCTGCGCCGCCGCCACCTCCGGTCCGGGCGTTTTGAGTGGGATCGCTCCCGGAGCTGCCCCCTCCGAAACCGCCGGATGCCGCCAGGCCCGAAAAGGCCGCCCCCCCGCCGCCCCCGAAGCCGCCGGTGCCCGCATTGTTATAGCCCGCGCCGCCCCCGCCGCCGAAGCCCCCGTTGCCGCCAACGTCATAGCCGCCGCCGCCGCCGCCGCCGAAGCCGCCGAAGCCGCCTTTGCCGCCTGTCGCGAGAGTGATCGCGGTCTGGGTGCCAGATCCACCGCCGCCGCCAAA
Source organism: Pirellulales bacterium (assembly GCA_036499395.1). Lineage (NCBI taxonomy): Bacteria > Pseudomonadati > Planctomycetota > Planctomycetia > Pirellulales > Pirellulales bacterium. Next base: position 67,577 of record DASYDW010000002.1, on the reverse strand, counting down.
TGTACCGCCATCTGCTCCGGTGGCACCGGAGATACCGGCACCACCACCGCCGCCACTGGCCAATCCGGTGGTGCCATCGGCAGTGCCGCTGTTGGCACTGCCGCCGCCGCCGTTGCCGCCTTGTGCGCCGCCGCCGGCGCCACCGGCGGTGGCCGTTCCATCGTCACCGTTTAGCGTCTTCCCGCCACCGCCGCCGCCGCCGGCATTGCGCGTGAAGTACAAGTCCTGGTCAAAGCCGGCGCCCCCATTGCCGAGCTGTCCACCACCACCGCCGCCAGTACTCTGACTAGCGCCGTAGAAAGTACCACCACTACTGCCGCCTGCGCCGTATAAGCCACCGCCGCCCCCTTGACCATAGTGGCTGGCTCCGCCGTTACCCCCCATACCAGCTCCACCGCCCACGGCGTCGAAGTAGTTCGTGAAGCTGCCGCCGGTGCCGCCATTGGCAGCGTTGGATGTGAAGTCGACGTTCTGCAGGCTGAGATGCCCAGCGCTGTCGACGAACACGGCGCCGCCGGCCCCCAGTCCGCCGCCTCCGCCAGCACCGCCATCGCCTCCCGTGCCCCCTTGCGCTGTGCCGCCGTTGATCGTCAGGTTTTGCAACGCCACGGTGCCGCTTTCGATAAAGAACGGCCGGTAAGCCCCTGCGCCGTCGATCGTGTGGCCGTTGCCCACCACAGTGATCGTGGAATTACTCTCGATCGCCAACACCTGCTGGCTCATCGTAATGTTGCCGGTCACATTGAGCGTGTAGCTGGTGTTGGGATTGTTGTTGATGGTTTGAATCGCGTTGTAGAAATCGGTCGAGCTGCCGACCGAGATCGGCGTCTGCGCAAACGCGGGCGCGGCGACCGACAGCGCTACAACGATCGCCGCCAGGCAAAGCCCTCTGCGCGAGTAACTGCCCGCGCGTCGTGATCGAGCGCGCAACGGGACACCAAACGGAAATCCGTAAACGCGAAACGAGCGCATGGCGAGTCCTTGCCGGCGGTCGGGTACGAAGCGAAGTTACGCTGTGGATTGCGTGTCGCGATGGCGAACCACGTCAACGACGCGGCTCGGCGGTTTGCGCGGCCCCACGCGCAGCCTGCTGGCATCAAGAGACGATATGCCGATCACGGCGGCCGTCCCTCGGGAGGACTAATCGACAGGCCACATCAGAACTGTGAGCAGTGATGTAACGGTCCGCTAAATTTTCGCATCTCGTATTATTAAAGCGATGGTTCCAGTGAAACGGGCCCCGGACCGCCATATCTCTGTCAGTCTGTAAGGGTGATTCGAATCGCGATGAAGGAATCAGCGCGCCACGGACACGACGGAGCGACACAAAGTGAAGGAGAATAAAAAAAGAAGCCGATCAGCGAATGACAAAGCTTCCCAATCCGCGATAATCGGTAAATCCGCGAATCATCACTCGACCGGTACAAGCCAGCGACCAATGACTATGCCCGCCAGCCTGAAAACGACCGCGCACGCAATCGGCCGCCGCGATTTCTTGTGCGCCACAGCGGCGAGTCTGGCGGCGCTTGCCGCGGCTCGAACAGGACGATCTACGGAGCCGGCCGCAAAGGCGCTAACGGCCGGGGAACCGCAGTCCGCGCTCGTGGCCATCACGCTCGACTTGGAGATGAGTCGCAACTTCCCAAACTGGGAAGATACGCACTGGGATTACGAAAAAGGGAATCTCAACGAAGAGACCAAGGCCTACACCGTCGAGGCTTGCCGTCGCGTGAAGGCGGCCGGCGGCGTGGTCCATCTCTTTGCCGTCGGTCGGGTGTGCGAGCAGGAGAATCTCGACTGGCTGCGCGGACTGGCCGCGGACGGTCATCACATCGGCAATCACACGTACGATCATGTCAACGTGCTGGCGCGACAGCCCGGCGAAGTGCAATTCCGCTTCAAGCGCGCCCCCTGGCTCACGGCCGGACAATCCGCCGAACAGACAATCGCCGACAACATCCGCCTGACGACGGTGGCGCTACGCGAACGAACCGGTATCAAGGTCGATGGTTTTCGCACCCCAGGGGGATTTCAAAAGGGATTGCTCGACCGGCCCGACCTGCAAAAGCTGCTGCAAGCGCAGGGCTTTGATTGGGTCAGCAGCAAATACCCAGCCCATCCCAACAGTGATCCGGGCGTAGAACCGAGCGAAGCGATTCTCTCCGGCATCGTCGCGACACAACAAGATGCGCAACCGTTCCTGTACGAAACGGGGCTGTGTGAAATTCCGATGAGCCCGGCCAGCGACATCAATGCTTTCCGCAGTGGTCGCTGGCAATTGGCCTGGTTCATCGAGTCGGTGCGCCGCGGTCTCGGCTGGGCGATCGAAAATCGCGCGGTGTACGACTTCCTCGGCCACCCGTCATGCCTGTATGTCACCGATCCGCAATTCCAGGTGATCGATTGCATCTGTCAGCAGGTCGCCGCCGCCAAGGACACGGCCAAGATCGTCGACCTGGGCACAATCGCCCGCGCAACCCGGGCTAAAGCGGCTGCGAAGCTATGATTTTTAATCTGCGCCCATCTGCGAAATCTGCGGATAATCAACCTTTACGCGTGCCTCGGAGACCTCGGTGTACTCTGTGGCAAAAAGCATTTCTTCCTGTCGCGAGAATTTAAGGGAAAGCCAAATGCTCGGCGGTTGAGCGTGATGCACCGCTGCGACCAAGAAGATTTTGACGGGCCCGCCGCACGCGGCACCAAAAAAAATCGCGGACCGCCGGCAGGGGCATACACGGCGGGCGATGCGTACCGGCGGTCCTCATGCCGACGAACGGAGTCGAACATCGGCACTGCCGCGAATCATTGCACATCGCGCGCCGCACGCACAGCCATGTTGCGAAAAAGCAAGTTGTCGCCACAGATTGTCGATTGACTGCCGCACCGCCCGGTATAATGCGTTCGCTTGCGCAATCGCTCGAACACTTTGGGGGAGGGTTATTCGATGCATCGCCGAGATTTCCTGCTCGCCACCGCCGCCGCCAGTACCGCGCCGCACATACTCGCGCAACAACTGCTTGCGGCGGAAACAAAGAAATTCGTCCCCGGCGATAGCGCTACCAATGCCGCAATTTGCGGCCCCGGCTATGCCTCGCCGCAAGAGGCCACGAAAGCCCCGCCCGAAAAGCTGCTGTACACGATCGGGCTCTATGTCGGCAGTGCCGTCGACAAGCCCGACTTCCTTGCCACGCTCGACGTCGATCCCGCTTCCCCCACCTACGCCCAGGTGATACACCGCCTGCCGATGCCGTTCGTGGGCGACGAGCTCCATCATTTCGGGTGGAACGCTTGCAGCTCCTGCCACGGCGACAGCAAAAAATCGCGCCGCTACCTGGTGATCCCCGGACAACGATCAAGCCGTATCTACATCGTCGACACCGTCGATCCGCGCGCCCCGAAGCTGCACAAGGTCATCTCGCCCGAGTCGATCAAGGCCAAGACCAACCTCAGCGCCCCTCACACAGTCCACTGCGCGCCCGACGGCCGGATCATCATTTCGATGCTCGGCGACCGCGATGGCCGCGCGCCCGGCGGATTTTTGCTGTTGGACGAGAATTTCGACATCGCCGGCCGCTGGGAGCACAACGCCCAGGCGATGAAATACAACTACGACTTCTGGTATCAGCCGCGACACAATGTCATGGTGTCGAGCGAATGGGGCGCGCCACAGACCTATTACCAGGGGTTCAATCTCGAAGACGTCGCCGCCGGCAAGTACGGTACGCAGATCCACTTCTGGGATTGGCAGAAGCGCGACATCGCGCAAACCGTCGACCTGGGCGAGGCCGGACGGATCCCGCTCGAAGTACGCTTTCACCACAATCCCGACAGCACGCACGGCTTTGTCGGCGCCGCGCTCTCGAGCACAATGTGGCACTGGCATAAGCCGGCCGATCGCTGGCAGGTCGACAAAGTGATCTCGGTCGATCCGGTCGACGTGAAAAGTTTTCCCTTTCCGCTCCCCGGCCTGATCACCGACCTGGTCGTGTCGATGGACGATCGGTTCTTGTATTTCTCGAACTGGCTGCACGGCGACATCCGCCAATACGACATCAGCGATCCGGCGCACCCGAAGCTGGCAGGCCAGGTGTGGTGCGGCGGGCTGTTAGGCAAAGCGCCCGAAGTGGCCGGCCACAAAGTCACCGGCGGACCGCAGATGCTGCAGCTCAGCCTGGACGGACGACGGCTGTACGTCAGCAGTTCGCTCTTTAGCAGTTGGGACAATCAGTTCTATCCCGACATGGCCAAGACCGGCTCGTTCCTGTTGCAGGTCGATTGCGATCCTACGGGCGGCATGAAGATCAACGACCGCTTCTTCATCGACTTCGGCCGCGAACCCGGCGGCCCGGCCCGCGCCCACGAAATGCGCTACCCCGGCGGCGACTGCACGTCAGACATCTGGACGTGAGTTGAGAATCGAGGGCGATGCGTCAGTCTGCGGGCACGCTTGCGCGTCACGACCAACCGCAGTCCCTGCCAGGCGATGACTCCGAAGAATGCAAGAACCGGCCAGCGGAGCGCTGGGTTTGTTGTATATCGAATTTCCCCACTCCACGTCGCTTTGCCGCTCGCAGTCGTGCTTACACTTCCGCTCGAACCGCCATCAACGACCGTCCAGGGCCGAATAGATAATGCCCAGGCCGCTATTGCGATTAGAACGAACCATGTTCCTATTCGAAACTGAAACCAGCGGCGGATGTGCTTGGATGCTGGGGGCATGGCACCATCAATGTCAGACGCGATAGTTCGGTTCATTGGGCAAATCATTTGCCGCGTTGTTGATCGTCAGGCCGCGAGTGCATATTCTGCCTGCGCTATAGTTGGTCTGCGAACATCGTTTTGTAGTGGCGATACCACTCACTTTGAAAGCGTTCGTGTGGGTCGTATTTTCGCTTCAAACGGAGGAAGGCGACAAATTGCGGGTAGCAAATCTCCACCTGTCGGCGTTCAGCCCACCGATGGTACGTCAGGTAGAATCGGCCGCCGTGTTCGATGACTCGATCGATGATGCGACGGAAGTCCTCGGCGGCTTTTTGTTTTCCTTCGTCCGTGTGGACGACATGCAGATTGCAAACAATGCAGACCGAGGGCTCTTTGGCCCAAGCGAGGAAGCTCTCGTCGTCTCGTTCGATAAAGCGGATCGTTCCATAGGTCATATCAACGGCGTGCTGAACGAAGTCTTCGCGCACTTGAGCCATAAATGGCAGAAACGCGTCTTTCGCCACATAGGCTTCGGTAATCATTTCCGTGCCGCGTTGCACATCGACCGCTTCTCGATACGCATCGAAATTACCGGCAAGCTGATGCAAATCCGACCAATACACTTGCCCGGAGGTCGAAAGGTAGTACTGAGAATACGTCTCGTAGGCCAGCTTCTTATTGGTGCGCGCCAGGGTGTAAAGTTGGGCCCAATCGTTGTCCGATAGCTGCAATTGGTCTTCGACAATCGGCGTCGTATTGTCGACAGGCCGATAGCAGGCCAAGACTCCGGCATGCGAACCTGCTTCTGTCTCCAGGTCAGTGGAGTATTGACAGTCGCCGTAGACGAACCCTTGCTGAATTCGCTTTTCGACTTCGGGTAAGAGGTCTTTGACGGCGATGATGTCTACGATCCGCTGGACCTTGGTGCGCGGGACCAAGCGAAGAGTCACGTGCGCGATAATGCCAAATAAGCCATAGCCGCCGACGGCTAGCGAAAACAGTTCCGAATTCTCGCTGCGGCTGCATGTGTGCAGTTTTCCGAACGCATCCACCAGGAGAAAGGACTCGACATCGTTGATCATCGGTGGAAACTGCAAGCCACGGCCATGAACGTTCGAGGCCAACGACCCGCCGAGGCTGACTCGGTCCACACCCGTTTGCTTTTCCTTGATCGCCCATTGGTTCGTTTGGCCAAGTTGTTCGCGATTCAGGTAGTCGATCAATTCGGGCCACTCGATTCCGCTCTGGACTTCGATTTGTCCCCTGATCGGGTCGAACTCCACCACACGATTGAATTGACTCATATCGAGTAGTACCGAATCACTGCCGAATTGCTGACCGCCCATTGCGTGGCGGCCGCCTGCAATGCTAATGGCCCTGTCTTCGCGTTGAGCAACTTGCACGGCCGCTTGGATCGCGTCGAGAGATGTCGGCTGCAGAATACGGTTTACGCGCGTCGCATTTAATTGTGACTGCACGTCATCCACGACGAGGCCGGCATCAGCTTTTGCATTCAAGGATTGCTCTGGAGCCCCCAGCTTGGGATCCGACCCGGTTGTATTCTTTGCCGCGTCAGGGTGTGCCGTCATTGAGATAATCCCAAAGAGTCTGGCGAGGTTCCAATGTGGCTGGCGCGAAGATCGATGAAATGTGGGACCGGGCGGCTACTCATCGTCTGCTCGTTGCTATTTACGTTGATCGACCGGATTCCCAAGAAGAAAAGAAAGAGCGCAAGGCCCTGCAATACGTGATAAAGCGCGTTGTGATTTAGGTAGATAGGATGGATGCCAAGTTGCAAGTACTGAAGGGCAGCGGCAACCAATACGAGTCCTAGGCCAGCCAGGGCCAAGGATAAATCATCGTTCGCGCCGTTTCGCCACTTCAACGCGATGGCGAAGAGCAAAAACAATATCGCCGGTAAGTTGTCGGCGATTCCCAGCCAGAAATCTTGTCGAGCAAAAACGATCACTGCAGCGTAAATCAGAAACTGCGTGGCGGCAGCGATCACCATCCACCGTATGTATTCCGGTGATAGGGTAAGTTCGGCACCAATTGCATACATCGAAAACGCCGTCACCCCCATCGCGACCAGAGTAGCAGGCCAAAGTATGCGATAAGCCAGTGTTCGCTCATCACGAAGGAAACCATGAACTGTGCCGCCGAACAGCGACGCGGCGCAAATTGACCCGAAGAAAAGCGCGAGCCAAGTCCCAAGCGCTCCCGTGGAAACTTGGGTGCCTCGGAGCAGAATTAGCAGCACGACAGCTTCAATTGCCACGGCGTAGTCGGTCAGCGTGACATCAGGTTCCGACATTGTCAGTCGCATCTATTCCGCATTAGAACACAGGAGGTATAGGGCACCAGATATCCATGATACGAAGGCCGGGCCAGTATTCCAGCCTGAGCCAGCTATCGCCTCGGCATCTTCGCTTTACAATTTCTATTGCAGAGCATGATGCCAAGAAGGTCATAGGCGTGGGCGCGAGGGACAATTGACATGAAAACATTTCTCATTCGTCACATGTCGCGGTCGGCCTTGGCACTTTGGTCACTTTCGGCGCTCTTTTGCTTACGCGTTGTCGGCCAGATCATTGTCGAGCTCTGGCACGTGCATTTCTTGCCTCCTTCGGAAGAGTGGTTTTCCGGCCTATTGCCCTACCCTCAGCTGTTAGTCTGCCAAATCCTGATCATCGGGCTAATGGCGAAGATCAATCTCGATTTCACCCGAACATCGGGTTGGAGTTATCGGCCTCGTCGGTTTGCAGGAACGTTCTTGGTCACTTTTGGGAGCATCTATTTACTGGTGATGGTGATCCGCTATGCGATTCGGATGAGTCTTTATCCTCACGAACGTTGGACCGGTGGATCAATTCCCATTTTTTTCCACTGGGGGCTGGCCACCTACCTATTAGTCTTGGGAATGCACCACTGCAGGCTGCGGCGAACTGAGGTGCATCTGCAAGTCCGAACATCACGTCGGGCCTGGCTATCGCGATGCGCTTGGCTGGTAGGCGGATCGTTAATAGCCGTGTGCCTGCCCCTGTGGATCGTTTATTTGGTCGGCCCCTCCATACTGGCACGTCAACTTGGAATCCGCCCGGCGGAATTCGCCGTAAGAATTGATCGCAAAGTGCCGATTACGGCCACCGACGGCGTCCCATTGGTGGCCGATATTTACCACCCTCGCAGAGCGGGATCAAAGACGCCGACAATCCTGGTACGGATTCCCTACTCAAAGACACTCGTCAATGGATTGTTTGCAACGATCGTTGGAAGAATGTGGGCCGAGCGAGGCTATACGGTTGTAATCCAAGGAACGCGAGGGCGATTCGACTCGGGAGGCGACTACTACCCGCTGCGAAGTGAACATCAGGACGGTATCGACACGCTGGCGTGGCTGGCCACGCAACCCTGGTATGACGGACGCCTAGGCATGTGGGGATGCTCCTATTACGCGTACACAGAGTGGGTTTTGGCGGATCGCGCCAATCCGGGCCCGACAGCATTGATCATTCAAGAGTCCAGCACTGATTTCCACAGCATGTTTCATCCAGGCGGCGCATTTTCACTGAAGAGTGCTCTCCACTGGGCAGTCCTGTCGCACGGGACGCGTGATATCGCGCCCGACGCTGATGCCATGCAGCGGGGCTTTGATGGTCTGCCTGTAATTGAGGCGGACGACCGTGCCGCAGGTGATATCCCTTTTTTTGATGATTGGGCCACACACAGCGAGCGCGATGAATACTGGGCGCAGATAGACGGCGAAAATCGCGCTCGAAGCCTGAAAGCACCGACGCTACTGATGGCAGGCTGGTACGATCCGTTCCTCCCTACCCAGGTGAACGATTATGCACAAATTCGAACACACGCTGTTCCGCAAATTGCTTCTGCAGCGCGTTTAATTATCGGACCGTGGGTGCATGCTGGTACGATAACCCCGCCCGATGGACACAGGCTGAAGAATTTTCGGCTGGAAAGTCTGGCCCCAAGTGTGCCGTGGTTCGACGAACATTTACTGGGACGCGCGACTGCCGCGTTCGCCCCTGTACGAATCTTCGTGATGGGGACCAATGAATGGAGGGACGAGCAAGAATGGCCGCTCGCGAGAACCCAATACACTGCCTACTATCTGCGCAGTAGCGGCCATGCCAACAACCGGGACGGCGATGGCTTCTTGGCAACGTCTCCGCCGACCTCTAGTGAACCATCGGACGAGTATCAGTACGATCCGCTCGACCCGGTTCCAACAGCCGGCGGCGCCATGCTTGGGCCAAATGCCGGAATGACGTCGCAAAACGAAGTCGAGAATCGTCAAGACGTTCTCGTATACACGAGCGAGCCGCTACAGGGCAAACTTGAGGTGACTGGTCCCATCGAACTCGTTCTTCACGTCTCCACATCGGCACCGACCACGGATTTCACCGGAAAACTCGTAGACGTTCACCCGGACGGGTCAGCCTACAATATTTCGGAGGGGATCCTTCGCTACCAGTTCCCGCAGGACTCGGGCGATGCCAACAGTACGCAGGAAATCAAGGTCACAATGTGGCCAACCAGCTTCGTGTTTTTAGACGGACATTGTCTTCGTTTGGAAGTCTCGAGCAGCAACTATCCACGATTTGACCGCAACTTGAATACCGAAGGGTCGGTGGCCACTGCCGTGACACCGGTAGTGGCACAGCAATCGATCCATCACGACATGCAATCACCTTCTCGGCTAATCCTTCCAGTGATTCCGCCGACCACGTCTCGATGAACCGCCTTTGCGTCACCTACGCATCAGCAAATACCCGATCATTGCCAGGTCGTTCAAGGCGTTCCCTCGACCAGAAGGCTACATTCACCACCCGCAGGGCGTGGCATCAGCGCATTCCTGCCGGCTCGGCCCACGATTCACTCGCCGTTCACGCCACGGCGCTCTTTCGCCTCCGCAGCGCCAGCAGCGCGAGCCCCGGTATCGCGATCGCCACCAGCGCGATCGTCGATGGCTCGGGCGCGGTCACCAATTGCGACGACCGCTCGTCCATGTAAACGTTCCCCTTGATATCGCCGCCGGCGATGATCGACCCGAACATGTCCTGGACGTTCATCGTGACCGAACCCTGCGGCGCGAAGATCGTGCCGTAGAAATAGTTCAGAAAGCCGGAGCCCATCGTGAAGTTGCCGTGCGTCTCGAAGAGGGTCAGTCCCGCGTACCCGGTTTGCAGCCCATTGTTGCCGTTACCGACGGCGACTCCGTTCACGTAGACATTAAAGCCGCTGTCGATCTTGATGTCCCCCTGCACGTAAACCTTGATCGGCTGCGTGCCGTTGAAGTCCAGATACAACGAAGTCGAATCCAGCAACGACAGCGAATTCAGGTAGTACGTGCCCGAAGTCAGATGCACGCTCTCGAACAGCCCGCTTTCGGTGACCGCGCCGTACGATCCGGGTGCCAAGGAAAAGCTGGTGCTATGAATGGCATCGGTAAAGCCAGGCGTAAAGCTGGTTGCCTTGGGCAAGCCGACCGGGGCCACGGTGTCGAATTGCTGTGTCGTGGTGCCGCCGATCGTGTTGAAAGAGCTACCGTTCGTGTAACCGGTGCCGTAGCGAATATTGCCCGTCACCGACTCATCGTTACCGAGCGTCACGCTATGATTCGCGTACAGATTCCCCGTCACGTCGCTCAAGTTGCCAAGCGTCAGGTTTCCGCGCGCATACATATCGCCCGAGTTCTGGCTGGACCGCTGGATGCCGTAGCCGAAGTCGAGCGCCAAGTTACCGCCCGCATAGATCGGGCCGATCGACGTCGAATAGCTGGTCAGCTCGACGTTGCCGGCGCCGTAGATGGCATACCCGGTCGCCGTCGTGGGCTGTGCCGCCGAGGCCAGGGCGGGAAAAAGTAGTGAAGCAATGATCGCAAGCGTGGAATTGATTCGAAGCATGACTTTCCCCTGGTGCAAGTAAACAAAACTGCCGCTCATGCGACACATCGGAGGACTTCCCGTGGAAAAGCCCAGGCGATGCAATCACCTGGTGTGGAAGTCGTGGGCGAAGAATTCGCGAGAAGCTTTGATTAGCTGCACCTGCCCCAGGTCGAAAGACAGCGTACTTTAGGCAGGTCCGCAGACATTTTCAATATGGCCTGCCATTAGCAACTCATTTAACGGTGCCGGGCCCCGTCGCGTCTCGGCCGGAACCGATTCGTTGCGTCCGTTTCGGATCGCGTTTATAAACGAGTGATCGGCCCACCCGTTGCTCTTTCGCAGCGGCCCCCGGGCCTAATTTCTCTCGGAACAGAGAATTGCTAGTGCAGAGCAGGTAGCCGACGGCTCCTGCGGAATCTCGCGAGCCTTTTCGCGTTTCTTACCGCAAATCGCGCGTCTCTGCGCGCTGGGCCATCCGCCGTTGTCGCTCGATGAACACCTTCGCCGAGCGAACCGCTACCTGCCTCGCCACCCCCCCAACTCCGTAAGTGTGTTTCCATGCGACGTATATCTTGTCTGCTGCTGTTTCTACTGATCACGCTCGGCGGTGGCCGTGCCGCGCACGCCGTCCCCTTCACCGTCAGTTGGTTGACGCATTACGGCAACGAGTCGATTGAAACTGCGCATCTGTCCGAGCAGCCGCGCATGCTGCACAACATCTCGAACTCTTTGATGACCGCCGCGCCGAGCTTCCTGGACGGCTCGATCTACCTGCAGCGCCGCTCGGAGTTCACCACCAACTACACCGAGCTCAACGGCATCGGCGAGACTTCGGAAGAATGGCTACGATCGAATCGCGTCACCATTTCGACCTCGGCCGTTGTGATCACGGCGGTGCGTGAAGACACCAACCCCGGCGCCGGGGCACTCCTGACCAGCCTGGGCTGGACCCCGCTCGATCAAACCATCACGCTGGCGTACTACTCGGGCACGGCACATCTGGACCTGTACGCCGGTCTCGTCAACGCGGGACAAGTCGATCTGCAAGGCGCAGGCGTGAACGATCTGCGCATCGGAACGCTCCCCTCGTCGATCTACTACTTCTTCCAAAGCCCGTCCGTCTTCTCGCCGGAACTACTGTCGGAATTCAAGCTCGTGCCCGAGCCCGGCACGCTGGTGCTGGCCGCCACAGGCGTGCTGTTGTTCGCCGCGGCACGCCGGCGCAGGTAACAATTGAGCGTCGCCCGGCCGGGAATTTCGCTGTCAGCCGGCCAGGCTGACCCCGCCGGTGCATACGTCGCGTTGACCTGCGGTAGTCGAAATGCTACCTTCCCGCGCGCGTCGTTCATTCTGCCACGGATATCCTGCTTCCTACGTTACGGCCCGTAATGCCACGCCACGTGAGGACACGCACATGCGCCGCTTGACGACTCGCCTAGGATTACTCGTAGCGACCATACTGTGTCAATCACTGGCATCTGCCGAAGACGCGGTGGGTGCCGGCGAACCCAAGGTCTTGGCAAGTGTCGGCGATGAGCTGATCCTGGAACGGGATGTCGTGCCGTTCGTCGATCAGGTGATTCTCGACTTCGAGCAGTCAAAAAAGATTCCTGTCGATCAGCACGACAACATTCGCAAGAAACTAACCGAAGGTCGAATTAATCATTTGATCGAGATCAAATTAGTGATGCTCGATGTCCGCAAGCAGATACCGAGCGAACAATTCAACAAGATCAAAACAGCCGCAGGCGAGGAATTCGAGCGCAAAGAAATCCCGAAGAAACTTCGCAAGCAAGGCCTGCAGTCTCGCGACGAACTCGTGGCGAGTACAGCGAATGGTCCTATGTCGCTGGACAATCAGAAGCAGTCGTACATCGAGAACGCGATTGCCCTGAGTTGGATCGCAACGCATACCCCGCAACATCCGAGGCCGACGACCGAGCTTGAAAGAGTGCGCAACAAGATGGCAGGTCGCTATTATCTCAAACAATTGCGCGAGCAATATCCTGTAAATATGCTGGCAGACGAGTAAGCGACTACTCCGCCGCCGGCCGCGCTTTGATTACGGTGTACGTCCCATTGAGATTGAAAACGAGCGTCGTCAAATTCTCGATCGCCGCGAGGATCTTATAACCGTTGCCGGTGACGACTGACTCGCTGAGACTCAGCTGCGCAAGGCGAGGTAGCTCACGCAGTTGTTGCACGCCGGTCATCGTGATCTGTTCACAGCCGATCAGGTCGAGCCTGCGCAGGTTCGCGAGCCCGTGCAATTCTTCGAGACCGGCATCCGTGATCTTAGTCCCTCCAAGTTCGAGAAAGGTGAGCTTAGTCAATCCACGGATCTCGCGCGCGCCTGCATCCGTTACTTCGTTGTCTCCGACGCTCAGTTCTTCCAAGTTGCTCAACTTGCCAAGCTCCTTTAATCCGGCGTCGGTGATCATCGCATCATCCAGGTAGAGCGACGTTAGCTTGGGTAAACTGGCCAGCGCACCGAGATGGGCATCCTTGACGTGCGTGTTGCCGATCGCGAGCATCGACAGGTTCGATAGCCCTGACAACTCCTTCAACCCCTCGCCGGTGATCTGCGAGCCCACGAGTTGCAGTTCGGTCAGGTTCGTAAACGCGCCTACCGCGGCCAGCCCCTCGTCGGTGACGCGGGTGTTATTGAGATTCAGCGTTGTCAGCTTCGTAAGCCCAACCAGTTTTTTCAGCCCGGCGTCGGTGACCGGGGTACCGCCTAGCGAAAGGCTCGTCAGGTTCTTGAGCTTCGCGATCTCATCCAGCCCCGCGTCCGAGATCTTCGTCCCGAATAAATCGAGGGTCGTTAAGTTGGTAAACCCACTGAGCACCGTCAAAGCCCGATCTGTAATTCGGGCTTGCGATAGTTTGAGCGTCGTCAACTCCTTCAAATCGCGTAGTTGCTCGATCCCGGCGTCCGAGATCGGCATGTTGTTGCCGAGATTCAGTTCGTGCAAGTTCGTCAGCACGCGCAGCTCGGCCAGGTCGGCATCTTTGAGCAGGTTGAACACGACGTCGAGTTGTGTCAGACCACGCATTTGGGCGATGATTTTTACGTCATCACTTGTCAATTTCGTGTCGGCCAGCTTGAGCGTGGTCAAATTTTCGAGGTGCCGTAGCGCCGTCAGTCCCGCGGTCGAAACGTCGGTGTAGTTCAGATCCAACGACGTCAGCCCTGGCATGCTCGCCAAAACCGGCAGGCTGGCAGCGGTAATCGGCGTCGACTGCAACCCGAGCGATTTCAAATTCTCAAGCGCCCGCAGCTCGCTAACCCCGGCATCTTTGATTCGCGTGCCTCGCAGCTCAAGCCGCTCCAGGCCTTTCACCGCGGCCAATGTCTTTAGCCCCGCATCCGTGATGTGAGTTTCGCCCAGATCAAGCGCCGTCAGGCCCGGCAGCGCCGCCAGTTCGCGCAAGCCTGCGTCGGTGATCGCCGTATTGGCAAGATTCAACGTCGTCAGCGTAGGCAGCTCGGCAAGCCGCTTCAGGCTCGCATCTGTAATCGGCGTTTCGCGCAAGTCGAGCTGCCGTAGCTGCGGAAAAGATTTCAACAGGTGCCAGTACCGGTCGTTGATCCGGCCGCTGCCGGAAAAGTCGACCCCCACAACCGGCCCCTCAGGCGCTGCCGTGTCACGCAGCACCTTACCACCCAGCAACTCGATTTTCATGATCGCCGCGGCTTCGTCAACAACCTCTTGCTCCGCCGCGAGCGCGTGGACCGCAATCGCCAAGACAGCCAACAGGACGGAAAGGATAGTTGTGAGTCTGAACATGAATGACCTGGATGAAAAACGAACTCGGCGTACTGACGTTCGCGAGCGAACTTAATTGTCGCGCCACGACGGCGGTTCTCGGAAGCCACAGCCTTCGGCCGCGCGCACTTGTAGAATATCGTATACACGATCGTCCATCTGGCATGCCCGTTTCCGCAGGTTTTCTGCCGTCCGACGCCACCAGATTCCGGGCAGAGCCGTTTGGCGGCATCCGCCACCGCACAAGTACTCGGCAGGGCGCACGCGCTGATAGAATCGATGCATGCATCCTCACACGCCTAAATCACGGTCCGTGTCGCAGCTTCTTCAGATATTGATTCTCTTCGTGGTGTTTGCCGGCATTCTGATCGCATTACTAATGCCGGAGGTTGGTTCTCGTGAAGCTTCGGGTCGCGCGCGGTGCAGCGACAATCTAAAGCAAATCGGGCTGGCTTTATCAAACTACTATGACGTCTACGATGCATTGCCGCCGGCGTATGTCGTCGATCGTCACGGCCGGCCCATGCATAGTTGGCGTGCGCTACTGCTTCCCTACTTCGGCGACGGACTCGCCAGTCAGTACGACTTCGATGAGCCGTGGGACGGCCCGCATAATCGACCGCTCATTGACAAGATGCCGGATGCCCTGCGTTGCCCTGACGACAAAGACGCGCCTCCGGGCACGACTAACTACGTCGCCGTGATCGGCGATCAAACCGCGTGGCCGTACGACAAAAGCAGGACGCGGGAAGCGTTAGTTGACGGGCTACCAAGGACCGCCGTCGTCGTCGAAGTCACTGGGCTGAATATACCTTGGACGGCCCCGCGCGATCTCGATTTCGAGATGCTCGATTTCAACGTTAATTCGGAAACGGATTATGGCGTGAGAAGTCATCACCACGGTGGTGCCTCGGTCCTTCTCGGCGACGGATCGGTTCGCTTTTTACCGCCAAATTCTCCTCCCGAACTGCTGCGGTCCTTACTCACTGTTGCCGGCGGCGAGAGCGTCACATTGCCGTAGGAGAACTTCACATACAACAAACGACCATAGCCGCCATATTCAATCGTCGAGCTTCGTAAGCAGCTTGACACCCATTCGGCCCCTACCTAGGCTAAACGACTGGAACTTCACGCAATACATTTTCACGCAGCACCGATAAACGCCGCGTATTCTCGATTTTCTTTCTCGCCAGTGAAGAGCAGATAGTTCGTCAATTCTTTACCTGAGGATCGCCTCAACGGCGCGATCGTCAGCGACGTGCTTCTCTCCTGCTTTTCATCTTCCAAGGTTATTCAATATGGGTTCTGCGCGCTTGGTTCTACGTCCTAATCCTAACCAACGATCAGCGGCGACGTTTCTTCGGCTCGCACTCGCCGCAACGATCCTGGCGACCTTCGTCACCGCACACGCCCAGGCCGTCACGATCGTCGATTTCGGCGTCCCCGCATCACCCGGCGGAGCATTCCCGTCGCCAATCGCCATCAACAACGCCGGAGACGTGGCCGGGGTTCTCAGCACGGCAAGCGGTCTGGAACCCTTCTTGTGGCATAACGGTGTGACAACGCCCCTTCCCACGCTGCCCGGTGCGACCGGGATCGCCATTACGGGCATCAACAGTTCGGATCAGATCGTCGGCTACTCGGTCGGGCCTGATGGTCTGAAGCAAGCCGTCGAATGGCAAAACGGGACGATCGCGGTGCTGCCCGCCGAGGTAGGCTTTTCGGAGAGCGCCGCGAATGGCATCAATGATGCAGGCCAGATCGTCGGCAGCGTCGACAACTATCCGACAGACAGCACGACGCATTCTGTCATCTGGCAAAATGGCATCATCAGCGACGTGAATACAACCGGCGGCACCGCGGCCCTGGGTATCAACAACGCCGGTCAGGTTGTGGGAGGGCAAGCGCCCGCGATTATGTACCCCGGGTACAATGGCTTCGCTTGGCAAAATGGCAACTTGTCTCCCGTCGTGCCGGCAGGAACCTACGTAACCGCGACCGCGATCAACAATCAGGGGATGATCGTCGGCAACCTATCGCCGACGCTCGGATCTCATACCCAACAAGCCGTTCTCATTCAAAACGGCGTGATCACGGCCCTCGGGACCAATGGTTATCCGACGAGCTATGCCACTGCTATTAATGACCTTGGACAAGTCATCGGCGTCTCGGATGCGAATGGCTATCGACCGTTCCTGTGGCAAAACGGTCAAATGACGTCGCTCAATTCGCTGATGCCAACCGGCTGGACGTTGTGGGGAGTATTCGGCATCAACGATCGCGATCAGATCGTCGGACTCGCCGACGTGCCAGGCTCGCAATTTCGCGACGCCGTGCTGATCACGCTGCCCGAACCATCGACCTGGGCGTTGTGCCTGCTGGCCGCGGCGTTCGTGATTGTGAGCTACGCACGTCGGCCTCAGAAGGTCGGCAAATCCGCGTAACGGCGTTTTCTAATGGCCTCGTGAAGGAGTTAGAGTTGGAAGCCCCTCGGTTCACTGACGGCGAGTTGGAGTTCCGCATCGGCGCCGAGGGCGTTGCGATCTACGCGACGCGAGGCGGACTTAAAGCGCTCTCCGAGATTTGCATCAGGCTACCAGCGCGATCGCTGGGACGCGACGGAACGGTACACGTCCACCTAGAGGATCGTGCCCTGCTCACCAGCAATTCTGTAAACGCCGCCATCGCGGCTTTCGAGCGCGTTGATTAGATCGGACGACGGGAGCCGGCGGCGTGTGACAACCCGTCCGTGCTTGAACTCGCGAATCCTCGCCCGGAATTCGCCCTCGCATGAATAATAACGTTACGCAATACCCCGCGTGACATGCCCTGGTTCCTCGGGTTTTGTACCGTCTGATACCGCTGACTCCCGCCTAGCACGGTATCGCGGTACGGGGGGATCAGCGGTCAACAATCGACGGGAACTGGCGGCGAGCAGCAGGAAGGCGCTTTGGGCATGGGAGCGTTGCACCGGCACTGTCATTTCTCCACGAGGCTGACGCGGATACGGTCGCGCCGCCACTGCGAAACGTACTCATCGAAGTGCTGAACGGCTTCCGTATTCGCTGTCAGTCCAAGGGTCGAGAGTTCTCCATTAGCTTGGCGGATCTTCTCCCATTCTGCGGAGCCAAACCGCTTTTCGTTACGAGAATTGTACGAACTCGAGGCACGGCCGTCTGGAAGAATCTGAATGTTTTGTACTTCATGCAGGTAAAACTTTGGCTCCCCAACCACCTTCGTAATCGTTTTCGCTTTGTAGTCGATTTCGACGTCAACCTGCATCGTCAATGTGTACCGGCCACCAAAAAAAACCTCGGTGTTCCACATCTTCGGGCCGCTGTCAAAGCCGAAGTGCGTGATGAAGTGGTCAGCGATCGGGAATACTTCTTCCATCTGCACTGCGATGGGAAGAACCGCACGGGCAGAACGAACGGTCGCCTTGTATTCGTCCCAGTTCTGCGACCTGCGAGCAATGCAGCCATCCGGCGCGCATCCAACGCACATGCAGAGCATCAAAAGTAAAGACGAACTTTTCTTCATGCCAGTACTGAATCTGCCCCGAATTGGTCGTCGCCAGCCTGGAACGGGGCCAGCAACGACGATGTGGCTAATGCCCGTCCATCGCCCCATTGTAAACCGCAAGCGCGGGAAGAGATTAACCAAACGAAGATGACTGCTGCCTGACTAAGTGCGACAGCCCAAACTGCAACCAGCGGCAGCGGGTCTTGGGTGCCTAGGGGCTGGCATTATCCAACCCTTCATTCGTTCGGGGCGATTCCAAAGGCGCTCGCGTCCTCGCGCAGACGCAGATTAATCCCAACCGTGTCCAATCCCGCCCGTCTCCGCTTGAAATCCCGGGCGGCCGCCTCGAATTCGCCCCCGCGCGTAGAATAACGTATCCTATCGAAGCCGGGGTTCTGGCGATAATGCCGCCCCGCGGCCCTCGCCGGTCTGGCGGGACGCGACGACTGGCTTGCCCAACAGTTCCGACAAAGTCGATCAACACCAACGCAACAATCACCAGCAGATAAGAATATGACCGCGTCCACAGTTCTTCTTGCCGCCGCCGTGCCGAACTCGATCACCTGGGCCGTCACGGCCGTGCTGTTGGTACTGATCCTGATCGTGTTCCTCATCATGGCCGCGACCTACGGCAACCTGTGGTTTCAGGCCTACATGTCCAACGCGCAGGTCAGCATGCTGCGATTGGTCGCGATGAGCTTTCGTCAGGTGAACGCCCGCACGATCGTGCAATCGAAAATCATGGCCATGCAGGCGGGCCTCGGCAACGATCCCGCGGCCGGTATCACCACCCAGCGGCTCGAAGCCCACTACCTGGCCGGCGGCAATGTGCCAGGCGTGATCCGCGCGATCATTGCCGCGCATCGTGCCGACATCGACCTCGACTTCGATCGCGCCGCCGCCATCGACCTGGCCGGCCGCGACGTGCTCGACGCCGTGCAGACGAGCGTGAGCCCGAAAGTGATCGACTGCCCCGATCCGCAAAAATCGAAGAAGTCGACGTTGAGCGCCATCGCCCGCAACGGCGTCGAGCTGCAAATCCGAGCCCGCGTCACGGTGCGGACAAACATCAAGCAGTTGATCGGCGGCGCCACCGAAGAAACGGTCATCGCGCGCGTCGGTGAAGGAATCATCACCTCGATCGGCTCGGCCGAAAGCCACCTGGTCGTGATGGAAAATCCGGACATGATCTCGAAGGCCGTACTGGCCCGTGGGCTGGACGCACAAACCGCGTTCGAGATCGTTTCGATCGACATCGCCGATATCGACGTCGGCGAAAACATCGGCGCCCGCCTGCAAGCCGACCAGGCCGAGGCCGACACGCGCGTGGCCCGCGCGAAAGCCGAAGAGCGCCGCGCCTTCGCCATCGCTCGCGAACAAGAGATGAAGGCCAAAGTCTCGGAGAATCGCGCGAACGTCCTCATGGCCGAAGCCCAAGTCCCGCTGGCCATCGCCGCGGCCTTCCACGACGGCAACTTCTTGACGACCGGCAGCTAAGCGCCGACCTCTCGGCAAGATCGGGATTCGACGTCGCATCGAAAGTGCCGTGCTGTATCTATGCGCGGCGGCGCACTAGAATCGTGGTCTCTCACCCTACGAGGACCACGCGCCCATGATCGCCCTGTTACTCGTCGCGCTCGTAACAGCCGAGCCGGATAACGCGAAGCTCGAACTATTAAAAATGTTTCGCGATGAGTTCGTTGAATTGACGCCCGGCGAGGGGGATTTTCCGGCCGCCTATCAGAGGGGCGATGACGATGGCCTGTCCGCCGAGCGTCCCGCGCACCGCGTCAAGCTCGCACGCCCCTTCGCGATCGCGCCGTACGAAGTACCGCAGAACTTGTGGCAGGCCGTGATGGGCGAAAACCCCAGCCGCTGGAAAGGGGCACGCAACGCGGTCGAGATGGTCAGCTATGTCGATGCCGTGGAGTTCTGCCGCCGCGCGACCGGGGCCCTGCGTGACGCGAAACTCATCACGCCGAAACACGTCATTCGCCTTCCCAGCGAAGCCGAATGGGAATACGCAGCCCGGGCCGGCGCCCGCACGCGCTACTCGTTCGGCGATGATCCGGCGGCACTCGGCGACTACGCCTGGTTCACCGGCAACGCGACTGGCAACGATCCGCCGGTCGGCGCGAAACGCCCCAACGCCTGGAAGCTGTACGACATGCATGGTTACCTGTGGGAATGGTGCGCCGACACCTGGCACGACAACTACGACAACGCGCCCGCCGATGGCAGCCCCTGGCAATCGGGCGACGCCAAGGTCGGCGTCCTGCGCAGCGGAAGTTGGAAAGATCCGGCCGATCGGCTGACCAGCAGCTATCGCCGCCGCGCCCCGCGCGACCTGAAGGATGACGCGGTCGGTCTGCGCTGCGTGCTGGCCGAAGAGCCGTAATCATCATTCGCTGGCGCTCTAGCATTGACCGCCGCCAGCAGGTAATCACCTTGCCCCGCCACACCGCGGCCCGTTAAAGTCAGAGTCTCACGTTTCCTGCAGAACTCTCGGCTCGGCAGCATCACGAACCATGCTCACCGTCTCGCTCGCTCTCGCGCTCCTTACCGCCGCTCCCACGGCGCAGGCAGCTACCGCCAGGCAAGCCGCGCCTGACACGCTGGTCATTTGCCCCGAAGCCTTTCGCTCGCCGCTCGCGCCGTGGCTCGAATTGCGCGCGTCGCAGGGACATCATTGCCAGGTCATCAAGCCTGACTCGGTCGATGGTCTTCGCCAGCAAATTCGCGCGATCGCTAAGCAGGGCGCCTTGCGATATATCGTGCTCGTGGGCGATGCGCCGGTCGAGAATCAATCGGCCAACTCGCTGGTCACGGTGCCGACGCATTATGTGCCGTCGCAAGTCATCATGCGCTTCGGTGGCGAGAAGGTGATCGCCGGCGACAACTGGTATGCCGATCTGGACGACGATCAATTGCCCGACGTCGCGATTGGTCGGCTGCCGGCCGACTCGGCCGAGGATCTGCGCACCATGATCGACAAGATCCTTGCCTACGAGCGCGGCCCGGCCCCCGGCAACTGGCGGCGGCGTATCAATCTCGTGGCCGGCCTGGGCGGCTTCGGAGCGCTGGCTGACGCCGCGATCGAAGCCAGCGCCAAGCGACTGTTGATCGACGGCATTCCACCGGCCTACGCCACCAGCGTCACCTACGGCAGTTGGCGCAGCCCGTATTGCCCCGACCCGCAATTGTTTCACGCCTCGACGGTCGATCGCTTCAACGAGGGTTGCCTGTTCTGGGTTTACATGGGGCACGGCCACACGCGCACTGTCGATCGCGTCCGCACTCCCGATGGCCAGCATCACATCTTCAACACCGACGACTGCGGCAAGCTGCAATGCGGCGCGCGGTCGCCGATTGCCCTCTTACTCTGCTGCAGCACTGGCGGATTCGATCAGCGCGACGATTGCCTGGCCGAGGAGTTACTGCGCACCAAGGATGGCCCTGTGGCCGCTCTGGCCGGCTCGCGCGTGACGATGCCTTACGCAATGAGCGTGCTGGGGGCCGAAATGCTGCGCATCTACTTCGCCGAGGAGTGCATGACGGTGGGCGATCTGCTGGCCGCGGCCAAGCGAGCCATGATTTCGCGCCCGCGCGACGACGAGCGCAGCCAGACGATCGATGCACTCGCGAAAATGCTGAACCCCGCCAGCGTGGATCTGGCCTTGGAACGAGCCGAGCATCTGGAGCTGTTCAATCTGATCGGCGATCCACTCCTGAAGCTGCCGCGCGCCGCCACGGCCGAGATAACAGCCCCGAAAAATATCCGCTCAGGCGAGCCGCTCGAAATCTCAGGCAGCACGCCCATCGACGGCGACGTGGAAGTCGAGCTGGTCGTCCGCCGCGACCGGCTGACCTTCCGCCCCACCCCGCGCACCAAGTACGAGAGCTCGGCCGCGGCGCGCGAGGAATATCAACGCACCTACGCCCGAGCCAATGACACGCGTCTCGTCTCGCAAGTGACGAAGAGCGCCGACGGCAAGTTCCGCGCAACCCTGGCCGTGCCCGCCACGGCGAGCGGCGAATGTCACGTACGCGTCTTCGTGCAAGGCGTCCAAGACATAGCCGTGGGCGCCACGGACATCACGATCGAACCATCAGTCGCGATGAAGAAGTAGGCCAAAGTAGGTTGCCGGGCACCATGCTTTTTCCGCGCCAGCGGAATAAGCATGCCCTGCTAAGCGCGACAGGACAACTACTTAGACGGCTGTGGTTCGAGAGATTTTGCGAGTGTGGCGATGTCGTCGCCGGTGATCCGTTGCGCCGTCTGTTCGAGCATGTGCTTGAGGTGAAGGATGCCCTCGGCGCCGCTCGGCATGCCAATGTTGCCATTCGGCCCCTTGCTCGTGACAAGCACCGTCCCGTCAGGCTCGACGATCGCGTGATAGGGTATCCCCTGCGATTGTGAGCCCGGCAGAAGAGGCCTGACCACTTTATAATTCTTGTCGACGCTTCCCATCACCTTCACAAGCACGTAATCCTTCTCCAGCACGGCACGCTGATCATCCATCCAGCGAGTCAGCCGGAAGCAACTGCCGCAACGCGGCCCGCAGTCGACAACCCACAACCGCCTGCCACCGGCCCTGGCCTCGTCCCGCGCCGCGGTTAAGAGCTCTTGCGCGTCTCGCGGCGCTGGTCGATGCATGCTGAGAAATCGCTGTCCTTCGGCGTATGCCGCGTCTGATTGCTCGGACTTGAGTCGCTGATTGGCCACGATCTGTGCCGCATCATCTAACACCAACAGCACAACTTCTCCCGCTTCAGCGTGGGGCCACTTCCATGCTGCGATCGTGGCCACTTCCTTCGCCTGTCGGGCAACCGACACTGAGAGGGGCCGATATGCTCGTGCGTCGGGCGTGTCGTCGGTATCGAGCAGTCGCGACGCGAGATCGACCGTGCTCTTTGTTTTGTCACCTTCCAGCACGACCAGAGCACGCATCGCGTTCAACTTCGCGTCACGGCAAACGAGTGGGACCGCTTTGGCCAGCGGCTCTTCCGCGGGAATGGCCGGCGCAAACAGGGCCGGATCAATCTGCTCATTCAATCGCAGGCTCGCCTCGTCGATGGCGGCGTTGTAGGCATGCCGAGAGCTCGTTGACAGCGGCAAGGCAATACGACCGACCGACGTATCGACTGTTCGATACCGCATGACAATGGCATCCGACAGCGGCTCCCCTGTGTCACGTAGTACCGACGTCCATTTCATGGGAGTGCATCCGAGTTCAACAGCGAACCAAACGGTGACACGTCCTTTCTCGAAATCAACATCTACCTTGCGACAAGGAACTCCGGCCGCCTCTTCGTCGCCGACGACCTGCGCGTGCGCAAACGCATTCATCCAGGCGTCCAGGTCGCGCACCGTCGCCCAGGTGTAATTATCATTCGCGAAGAATAGCCATTCGTACATCAAGAAGAGAGGATTCGCTGCGATGGGAATCGGCCGGGGTTCCGGGACCGCTATTTTGATAACGCGGCCATTTGTGCGGTAATGATTGTCCCCATCGTACGCAAACAGCAATGCGGGACGCTGGTCAGGCTGACCGAACGTTCCCTTCTTCCAATACTCGATGCGGTATTTCTCGCCATCGTGCAAGTAATGATGAAAGTACCCGCCCTCGCTTTCGAATGTGCAGTCGATGGTGCGCAGCCACCGCGCACTTGCGCTCCCCTTCGCGGCAATTTCCGAAAGATCACCCTCCGCGCAGGCCGCGCTGATACAGCACGCTTGCGCTAACAAGGCCGCAAAGACGGTCGCCACGCTCATCACCAAATGTTGTATCTGCAACGTCTACTCCCTTGTTGCACAGCGGTCGCCGGTCCGCGTCTCTCGTCGAAACGCGCGCCGCGCCGTCGTCGATTGTTTATTCATCCTGCGGAAGAAACGTGATCGATGTACAAATAAAACACCACTTACATTACTGTAAAACGGCGACTGTTCATTGTAGTAATTAATTCGTGACGACCGCAAATCATTCGTCGAATCGAAAAAACTCCCCGTCCGATCATTTTCAGCGGAGAGTCGAAGATGACCCCCTCTCCCTTCGGGAGAGGCAGGGTGAGGGCCGTAGGGTGCGCTGTGCGCACCAGAATCCCAATTCGGTTCTAATGGTGCGCATAGCGCACCCTATAAAACGGCCACTCTCTGTCGACTTGCATCCAATGAACCCGCACGAACAGATTGCCGATTGGTTATCCACCGCGCGAACGGCCGTGGCCTTCACCGGCGCCGGCATCAGCACCGAGAGCGGTATCCCCGACTTCCGCTCGCCGGGCGGAATCTGGACCCGCTTTCGCATGATCATGTATCAGGAGTTCATGGAAAGCGCCGAAGCACGGCATGAATACTGGCAGCAAAAGGCCGCCGGCCAACTCGAGTTTCGCGACGCGCAACCCAACGCCGGTCACAAGGCGCTCGCCCATTGGGAGCAGCAAGGGCGCCTGGTGGGCGTAATTACGCAGAACATCGACGAGTTGCATCAGCGCGCTGGCAGCCGCCAAGTGCTGGAGCTGCACGGCACGGCGATGATGATCGAATGCCAGGACTGCCGCGAGCGCTTCGCCGTCGATCCGCTGGTCGAGGAATTTCGTCGCACCGATCGCGTCCCCCCCTGCCCTGCCTGTCACGGTGACCGGTTGAAACATGCCACGGTCTCGTTCGGCCAGGCGCTGCCGCCGACCGTGATGCAGAACGCGTTTCAACTGGCGCGACAGGCCGATGTCCTGCTGGCGCTCGGCTCGTCCCTGGTCGTCGAACCAGCGGCCAGCATCCCGCGCATAGCGAAGCAACACGGCGCAAAGCTGGCGATCATCAATCGCGATCCGACGCCGCTCGACGATCTGGCGGACCTGGTCCTGCACGAATCGATCGGTCAGGCACTAAGCGAGATCGACCGGCTACTATAGCGAGCGCTCGATCGGCAATGACAAGAGTCGCCTGCACCACGAGTTCGCCTCGCAGCGTCCTAACCCTTCTCCCTCCGGGAGAAGGCAGGGTGAGGGCGCGCAACAACTGATCGTCAACTCAAACGCGACGCCCGTAGAAGAACCCCCTCACCTAACCTCTACCCCACAGGGGAGAGGGATTTTGCGATGCGACGCGTGCAGAGAATTACTCCCCCTT
Source organism: Pirellulales bacterium (assembly GCA_036499395.1). Classification (NCBI taxonomy): domain Bacteria; kingdom Pseudomonadati; phylum Planctomycetota; class Planctomycetia; order Pirellulales; species Pirellulales bacterium. The sequence continues at coordinate 42,546 of DASYDW010000002.1, read as the reverse complement.
CTCCGCCGCGTCGTCCCGTTCGAAGAACATCAAATGCTGCCACGGCAGCTCGTCGTATTGCTCGACCAGCTTGAACCCGTTCGGCTGGTACTCTTTCAAGATCTGATCCTTCGTCATCTTGTGTTCCAGCTTGATCGGCACCGTCGGATCTTCGAGCCGAAATTCCGCCAGCGCGATCCGCCCGCCGGGGGCCAGGCTCTTGCGCATCGCCTGCAGCATTTGTTCCGGGTAAGAGAATTCGTGGTACACATCCACGATCAAAATCAGATCTACCTTCCCCTCGGGCAGGCTCGGATCGATCGGCGTGCTCAGGACCGGTTGGACATTCTTGATCTTCTTACCCTTCAATTGCTTGTCGAGCAGGCTCAACATCTCGGGCTGAATATCCACGGCCAGCACCTTGCCCCGCTCGCCCACCTGCCGGGCCATGCGCAGCGTGTAAAAGCCATTGCCGCATCCCATGTCGCACACGGTTTGCCCCGGCTTGATCTTCAAGGCCTTGATCAACTGCGTGCAATCTTCTTCGCTCTGCCGCTCTTTGCGCACCAGCCAATCGGCGCCGTGAAACGTCATGTATGGCGCAATCCCGCGCCCTTTATAGGACTGCAAAGGAGCCGGCAGCGGTTCATCCCGCGCCGTATCGGCCGACGGTGCGGCGGATGGCGTCTCGGCGATGGCGTTTTGCCCGCGCGCCGGTCCGGCGAAGACAGCCAGCAGCCACCAGCCAACCACCACGATCAAGAGCTTGAAGCAGGGCAGGCGCACGCAGAACTCCTTTTCTCCCGATGAAGAATCGCGAATCGGGGGCCGCATCACGACCGGGGCATTAATGATACGGCCCCGACATCGGTCCATCCTAGACCCGCCGCCGGGGCGACGCGAGTGGCACGTTCAACCCCCGAGAAACTGCCCGAACCGCAAGGACCGACACCGCCGGGCGGATCGGCCCGCGTCGAACAGACGTCAGATAACCGCATTCTGCGGCGTCACGCGTTGATTAGAATTAAGAGGATGACCCTCGTCTCGCATATCCGCTGGCGCAAACCGCAATTCGGCCTCGGCGCCCTGCTGGTCGGCACGGCGCTCGTAGCCCTGATCGCGGCGTCGTTCGTCTGGCAGATGCACCTGGTCCGCACGCGCAACGCACTGGCCGACGATATCACGGCCCGCGGCGGTTCGGTTTACGCGGCCGCCGAATTGGTCAGCGACGGCGCAGCGGGCGGGCGGGTCTCTTCGTTTCGCCAATGGCTGGGCGATCGAGCGGTCGGCACGATCTATCTGCCGCCCCCCAACTTCTCGCAGGACGACTTCCGCACGGTGAAGAAAAACTTTCCCGAAGCGCACATCTGGCCCCCGACACCCGTGGCCAGCAACCGTCACATTGCATCGGAACCACGATGAGCCACACAAAATCAACTTTTGGATCAGTGCGCCTCCTGCTGATCGTGGCCGTGTTCACTCTCGGGGCGGTGGGCTGGTGCCCTGCCGGCGAACCACAACCAAACGACCGGCAAGTCGAACTAGAAAAGGCGTCGCTGTTACGTAGCCGCGTTGAGGAATTATTCGCTCGGGGCAAATTTGCCGAGGCCGAGCAGCCGGCCGAAGACGCCGTGAAATTGTATGAGAAAGCGCTAGGGCCCGACGACGCCGAGGTCGGGCGCAGCGTTTACTTTCTGGCCGCGGTGAACAAGGCCCAGGAAAAGTACCCCGAGGCAGACGCGCTGCTCGACCGCGCGCAAGCGATTCTCGAAAAGGCGAAAGGCGCCGTGCATCCAACTGTCGCGATGTGCCTCGCCGATCGTGCCGACGCGCAGACGGCTTTGGGCAATCACGACAAAGCGAATGAATTCTTCGCCCGCGCCGACGACATCTTCGCCAAAACCATAGGCGAGGACGATCCTGGAGCCGTCGCAAACCTGCAACACTGGATCATTGCGTGCAGAGCTCAGCGCAAACCCGATGCGGCCGAGCGGCTCTGCCGCAAGATCCTCGCCGTTCAAGACAAGTCGCCCACGCCCGACGACTCGGCGCGATGGTTCGCCCTGGTAGAGCTAGGCAACGCCTGTACGGATCAAAAGAAGTACGACGAGGCCGAGCCCGCTTACAAGCGGGCTATCACCATCGTCGAGGCTCGCGACCCGAAACACATCTTCGTGGCGACGACCTTGGAAAGCCTGGCGAATATGTATTCGCTAGCGGGACGCGAGGCCGACGCCGTCGCCGCGCGCCATCGTGCGGCCCCCATCTTCGCCGCCGATGAAGCTGCACGCGAAATCGAGGATTTAATATTACCGCTCGAGTAACACGCGCCCCGGCATTCCGGCAAAAGTCGGCAATGCAAAACTCGTCGAAAATCCCTTGATATTGGCTCGCCCAAACGGGCGAGGTATAGTCAAATCAGACGAGGGAGACTGCTGCCGTGCGTCAATTAAGAACCGCAACGCTGCTGTTGGTCGTGGGCGTGCTTTTGCTTCCGCCCCGCTGGTGTTGCGCGATTCCCTTTCTGCCGACCGAATGTTGCGCGGCCTGCAAAGCGTCGCCGGCCACGCACGAATCATGTTGCGGTTGCAAAGCCGCCAGCCACGCGCCCGCGAAACAGCGCCCGTGCAAGTGCCAATGCAATGATCCCCGTGCGCAATTAGCAAAATCGCCGGAGATTGAACAGTCTGGCGCAGTCGCAGTTATCTTCACGCTACCAGTGACTCTATCGGCGCCGAGCGATGCGCCGCATTTTCTTGCCAATATCATTCTCCCCACGAACGACATTCGGCCCCGGCTGTGCCGCTGGCTGAATTGATGATGGCGCTGCGCGCGTTCGTCGTTCGCTGAACCGCTGCGTTAGCAGCATTATCTTTCCCTGGGAACATTACCCATGACCAATCGTCGTTCACTACTGGTTCTATTAGCTACGTTTGCTGGCAGCCTGGCCTTTGTTGGTACCGCGCAAGCCGCGGGCAAGGTTTCGGACGCTTGTGCAAAGTCGTGCCGTTCCTGCGCCGAGGTCTGTAAAAACTGCGAGGATTGCTGCAAGAAGGACAATCCGAAATGCGCCAAGAAGTGCGAGGCGTGCCACCACTTCTGCCTGGCCTGCGCCGCACTCTGCGAGTCAGGGTCGCCGCTGGCGTACGATACGTGCGTGCTGTGCGAGAAGATGTGCAACGAGTGCGCCGAAATGTGCGAGAAGTCCGACAAGGACTGTTGCAAGATGTGCGCCGAGACGTGCCGCAAGTGCGCCAAGGAGTGCAAAGCAGCCCGCAGTTAAGTGGTTAATTGACGTACGATTCGGCCGCCCCCGAGGTAACGCCTCGGGGGCGGCTTTTTTGCTTTACGGCTGCCTGGCAAAATCGGAAACTCAAACCATGCACACCGCATCATCCACGCGCCGCCGCGGACTTCAGTTCGGGTTGGGGACGATGCTGGTCGCGGTGACGATTTTCGCCGCGTTTCTTGCCCGCGACGTTAATTGGATGCACGAGCGCCAAGCTTTCGCTGCCCAGCAGCAGCGAGCGGCAGAAGCGCGGGGTGTGGCAGTGTCGTTCGCAGATATGCCCTCGCCGCCCGGCTTGCTGGGGCTGTTCAACGAGCGCGTTGACCGCTGCATGTTTGTCATTTGCGAGGCGACATCGGAATCGACGCTCACGACGCGTGACATCGATCAGTTGCGAGAGGCGCAGCGGCTCTTCCCGGACGCTAAGATCGCCGCGGTTCACCATATCGCGACGCCGACAGGATCGACGACCAGCGTCAGCACGCCGAACTTCGATTAAACCCGGGCTGACCGCGACGTTTTTAGACGTCGGCTACCATTCGAGGGGCGTTTGCGTCGGGGGCGGAGTGGTGCAGGTGGTCGCGGGTCATGGTGATGATCGATAGTATTCGACGTTGTTCATGTTCGGCGGTGGCGGTGGCGGTGGCGGATTGTGGAAGCTACATCGAGTCTTGGGCAATGGGATCCATTCCGCCTCTTGCTCCTCCGAGAGCCATCCTCTCACGTACGGAGCAGATATCGCTGCCGAGATCGCCGCCACGGTTATCAATGCAACGACCGACCGAAGTCCGAATTGCAGCGAGGGATATGTCACGTCGAGATTCTATCGCGGGGACGACTTCCGGCCGACGGCGATTCGCAGGGCCGAGCGACCTTCCGCCCGTTTTTACCCTCTTTGACGGCCGGCCGGTTTCCCCTATAATCGCGGTTTCCTTTATCGCCAACTTGCCGCCCCCTGGGTGGAATCAAAGCCATGCCAAAGCAAAAAACACACAAGGGTTCGAAGAAGCGGTTCCGCGTGACCGCCACCGGCAAGGTCATGCACCGCGGCACCGGCACCAGCCACTTGGCGACGCACATCAGCAAGAAGCGCCGCCGTAAGCTGCGTGGTACCCGGACCTTGGCTCCTATGGAAGCCACGCGGATCAAAGAAGCGCTCCGCGGCTACAGCTACTAGTTTGATGTTGCAAGGTGCCCGAGGGGCACAGGTTGTAGGGTGCCCTGTGGGCACCAGATGCTACTAACCATCGGTAAGAGTGGAGAAACGACAAACCACTCACGTTCGAAAAAATTAAAACACCACGCCGGGCAACAAACATTCCCTCTTAAGCAGGGAAGGCCTTGAAAGCGTGAGACTTAGGAGTCGACTGCCATGAGGACGACCAAAGGCGCCGCTCGCACGCAAGCGAAGAAGCGCCTCTTCAAGAAGGTCAAGGGTTTCCGCGGCGGCCGCGGCAAGCTGCTGCGTACAGCCAAGGAAACGTTGGTTCGCGCCGGCGTTTACGCCTTCCGCGATCGCCGCGTCCGCAAGCGTGACTTCCGCCGCTTGTGGATCATCCGCATCAATGCTGCCGTCCGCGAACGCGGCCTGCGCTATAGCGAGTTCATCCACGGCCTGGAAAAGGCCAAGATCGGGCTCGATCGCAAGTCGCTCTCGGAAATGGCCATCGCCGATCCCGCCGGCTTCGACGCCGTCGTGGCCCAGGTCAAGGCTGTCCTGCAAGCTGCCTGATCACGATCGATCGGCGGTTTCCAGACGTTGCAATTGAACGGTCTCGGGTGACAAAACGCGAGGTGCTGCGCGCACCCGTGCGCCTGCTGCGGTGTCTCGGACTACAGGCGATTGTGTACCGCGCTTCAGATTCGGCGTGCTATTCGCCTGATGGCGAAAAAGCACGACACCGGAACCGATCGTACTGTCGCTTCGTAGTGGGCACCAATGCCCAAACCTCGGTTCATGGTGCACACAGTGCATCCTACTCCAAGGCGACTGCACCAATAGCTCTGTCACGTTTCTCGCCCGGCGGTTACGCTGCTGGCTAGTTTTTGCATCGATGGCCCCGTGTCTATCGCAACATGGCTCTCGCTGAATTCGTGGCCGAACTTGATGGTCTGCTGAACGACGCCGAAAACGCGTTTGCCGCCGCCGCCGATGCCGCGGCGCTCGAGGCCGCGCGGATCGAGTTCCTCGGTGCCAAGAGCGGCCGTTTGAAGAACGTGCAAAAGGGGTTGGGCACGGTCGAGAAAACCGAAAAGCCCGCCGCCGGCAAGCGCTTGAACGAAGTGAAAGAGGCGCTCGAAACCGCCTTCACCGCCGCCGAGCTACGACTCAAGCAACATCAATCGCAGGCAGGTCGCGGGGGACCGTCCGCCGGCCCGCAATTCGATGCCACGCTTCCCGGCCGCGCGATCCGGCTCGGCCACTTGCACCCGATCACGCAGACGATCGAACACCTGAAAGAGATCATGGGCCGGCTCGGCTTCAGCGCCGCGGGCGGGCCCGAGATCGAGGACGAGTGGCACAACTTTCAGGCCCTCAACATTCCGGCCGCGCATCCGGCGCGCGACCCGCTCGAAAATTTCTATCTCTCCACGGCCGCCGTCACGGCCCCCGCCCCGTCAGGCAAGGTGACGGAGGCTGCCGCACAACCGGCCGCTGGCCGCGACACGGGCGGACCGCTGCTGTTGCGCAGCCAGACCAGCACGGTGCAGATTCGCGTCATGGAAAAGACGCCGCCGCCGGTGCGCATCATCTCGCTCGGCCGGGTCTATCGCCCTGACACGGCCGACGCCACGCACTACCCGATGTTCCATCAGATCGAAGGGCTGCTGATCGATCGCCACGTAACGATGGCCGATCTGAAAAGCGTGCTGCGGCTATTCGCCCGCAGTTATTTCGGCGGCGACGTACACATTCGCTTCCGTCCGTCCTTCTTTCCGTTCACCGAGCCCAGCGTCGAAGTCGACATGAGCTGGAACGACAACTGGATCGAGATGGGGGGCGCCGGCATGGTCGACCCGAACGTGCTGACGGCTGTCGGTTACGATCCCGAAGAAGTGAGCGGCTTCGCCTTTGGCCTGGGGGTCGAGCGCGTGTGCGCTCGCCGTCACAACGTCACCGACATTCGCGAATTCTATAAGAACGACGTCCGCTTTCTCGAGCAATTTTGACCTCGTCCGCCGCGGCGTGTGACGCCACTATCATTCCCGAATTTCGCAGCTTGCCATGATCGTCTCCTGGAACTGGTTGAAAGAGTACGTCCAACTCGACATGCCGGACACCGAGCTTGCGCGCCGGTTGATGCTGGCCGGCCTCAACCACGAAGAGACCAAAGCGGTCGGCGGCGACTTGGCGATCGATCTGGAAATCACGAGCAACCGCCCAGACTGCCTGGGGCACATTGGCATCGCGCGCGAGGCGGCCGTCCTGTTCGAGCAGAAGTTGAAGCTGCCGCCGGTCGACCTGCCCGAGACGGGCCCGCAAGTCGGCACGCTGGCCAGGGTGCGCATCGACTGCCCGCAACTCTGCCCACGCTACACGGCCCGCGTGATTCAGGGTGTGAAGGTCGCCCCCAGCCCCGCCTGGCTGACCGGCCGGCTGGCGACCCTTGGCATCGCGGCGATCAACAACATCGTCGACATTACGAATTACGTGTTGATGGAGTGCGGTCAGCCGCTGCACGCCTTTGATCTCGCCGGCATCACCAGCCGGGAGATCATCGTTCGCGAGGGACGCGCCGAAGAGCAACTGCTGGCGATCGACCATCGCAACTATGCGGTCGGCCCTGGCGTCTGCGTGATTGCCGACACCCGTCGCGCCATCGGCATCGGCGGTGTCATGGGGGGCGCCGATACCGAGGTCACGAACCAAACGCGCGACGTATTGATCGAGGCCGCGGCATTCGACCCGATGTCGATTCGTACCACCGCGCGACGTTTGAATTTGCACAGCGATTCATCGTTCCGCTTCGAGCGTGGCCTTGATCCCGAAGGGGTTGATTGGGCCAGCCGCCGCGCTTGCCGTTTGATTCTGGAACTGGCCGGCGGGACGCTGGCGTCAGGCGTGATCGACGTCGGCACGAAACCGCCGGCGCGTCCCCCCGTCGTGCTACGGCTATCGCAACTCAAACGCGTCCTGGGCATCGATATTCCACCTGCCCGCGTCCGGCAGATCCTGACGGACCTCGGCAACAAAGAGTTGAAGGCCGACGCCGCGCAGATCGAGGTCGTGCCGCCCAGTTGGCGCGCTGACCTGACGCGCGAGATCGACCTGGTCGAGGAAGTGGCGCGAATTCACGGCTATGACGAGATCCCCGAGGACGTCAGCGTGCCGATGGCCGCCTCGGCCCGCCGTCGCGAGGACCAGGTTCACGACCAGTTGCGTCAGGTGCTAGTTGCGGCCGGCTTTGATGAAGCGCTGACGCTCAGCGTCGTCGAGGAAGACCTCTCTGCCGCCTTCAGTCCCTGGACCGACGCGGCGCCGCTGGTGACCCAGATGCCGATTCTGCGCCGGGCCAGTTTTCTGCGCCGCAGCCTGGTGCCTAGCCTGTTGGCCGCGCGGCATACGAACGAGACACTTTCGAATCCGACAATCGAGCTCTTTGAGATGGCGCACGTCTATCTGTCGCGCGCCACAGGTCTGCCTGACGAAGAACGAATGCTGGCCATCACCAGCGGCGGCAACTTCGTCGCGTTGAAGGGGGTCATCGAAGCCGTCGTGACACGGCTTAACAGGCAAGCCACGCTCGAGGTCGCGCCGCTCCCAACGGTGACCGGTGCCGCGTCGACGCTGCTCGAACCGGCGCGTTCCTGCGAGTTGCTGGTCGCTGGCCAGCGGCTCGGATTCCTGGGCGAGGTCAGCCGTGAAGGGTTAGGCCGTTTCGAGTTGCGCGGAGCGTCGACGGTCGCGGAGCTAAAGCTGTCCGTCCTCGACAAGCTCGCCAATCTCGTCCCGCAGTACGAGCGGCTGGCCACATTCCCCGCCATCGAGCGCGATCTGAACCTGGTCGTCGACGAGCAGGTCACCTGGGCCGAGATCGCCGCCGTGGTGCGTGCCGGAGCTGGACCGAATCTCGAACAGCTCGCCTATCGCGACACCTATCGAGATGCGGAAAAACTGGGGGCGGGCAAGAAAAGCATCCTGCTCTCGATCAAGCTGCGCGACCCGCAAGGCACGCTAGCCGGCGAACGGGCCGATGCCATCCGCGAAGAAATTGTCGCCCGGGCGGCAAAGACACTCGGCGCACATTTGCGCGCGCTGTGAGCGCCCTTCGGGCACGAGTTGTAGGGTGCCCTGTGGGCACCATGTATTTCGTTTCCGGCTTATCGCATCATGGCAGGTTCGTGGTGCGCACAGCGCACCCTACCCTCAGCCCATCTCGCGCCAGATGTCGTCCGAATAAGGACGTTCGGCGATTCGCCCCAACTCGTCTAGCGTTCGGCGCTGCCCCACGTTGTGCCAGGGGCTTACGCCTTCCAGCTCGGGCATCATCTCGACCAATTGCGAAGCCAGCGTCTGCGCCAGTCGTTTGATCGACGAATTGTCGGCCTTTTCGGCGATCGCGGCCACGGTCTTCATGATCCGTACCAGGCGAGCGCGCTCCATAACCGGCGCCGACAACGGCGAATTCGAATCGACCAGCAATTCCGAGATCGGCACTTCCAACACGCTTTGCCACCAATAGACGCGGCTCAACCGCAGGTCGGAAGTCTCTTCTTCTTCGATCTCCAGGTCGCGGATGCTGGTCCGCAACTGTCGCGCGAGCCCGCGCAACGAGATGCCTTGCTGTTGGCGTACCGCCGCGATGCGATGCAAGGCCACACGCGCCGTCGGCGGATTCGACGGCGCCGGCTTAAAAGGGGCCGGGCGTTGCGCCGTTGCACCATAGGTCGCCGCCGTTGGCGACGGCGGACTAGAGCTATAGGACGACGCGCAATGTCCTGCTGTCGCGTCGAGAGCCGCCGGTTGCGTGGCGGCTGATTGAGCGGGGGGCGCTTTCACGGTAGGAAATGCGCCGGACCCCAATTCCGAAATACTCATGCCAGTACCTCGATCCTGTCCAGGGTTGATGCGGGTAGATCCACGACGGCAACCCTGCCGGCACGATTCCACATCCCTACGTACGAAAAAGCAGGGCGGTTCACGGCCTCCACACGGCACGCGTCAAAGTGAGCGAGCCAATGTTTCCTGGCCGCGCGAAGATCCGGCGAACCGCCCTGATATCGCTGCCTCAAGCACGGGGAACCACAGTTCAAATGCATGACGCCAAGTCTTCTCCAGGCGCAACGGGACAAAGCCCTTTGCGCATGACTTGCGCCGCAACACGACTTGCCTGAGATGTCGCAGCACTGTCCTCGGCTGACCCGCGGACTGTACTCCCCCGTAGTGGAACTCGTAGATGTGGTGTGATCGAGTTCCGACAGGAATCATAGCCAGCCGAGGTGAGGGGGACAAGCGCCCGACAAGTAGGTTATGCGCGGATTTGTAAAATCGCGCGCGTCGGTCTACTCGACGTCAACCTGGTCAAGGATTGCGCATGTCGGTTGGCACCGCACCGCCAAACTAGCGCCTGTTGCGCAGCCTATGATTGCCGGCCTTGCGCGATCATGAAATCCTCATGAAACGCCCCACCTTTAGGCGGTACGTTACTTAGCGCATGAACCAATGCAAAATGCTGCATGCGCGATCGATGCGCATCGCGGCCAAGGGCGTTATTCTCTGCGCCCAAGTTTCCATAAGATGCCCCAGGGGATTATTCCCCCAGCGCGAACGCCTTCAGCCGCAGCAGATAGTTGGGGCGTTTCGGGCGGCCCGCCATTTCACCACGATCGCAATGCTGCGGCACAAACACCGTGGAATTGAGCTGCTGCGCCGGCAGCCATGCCATATCCCAGCGTCGCAATTCGACCTCGTGCTGCGGATAGCGTTTGGCTTGCAGATATCCCTGCAGATCATGATCCTCGTGTCCGGCCAGCCATGCTGACAAGGCGCGCCGTTGAATCAACTGCAGCCCCGGCCCACGCGCCGTAGCGCGTGGCTTGCGGCGCCCCCCTAGGGCGATCCGATCACGCGCGTCTTCACCATGCGAACGCGCCACGACCAGCGGATGCGATGCCGCGCGCTTCCACATTTTCTGCATCCCTGTCAGGTCCAGGTCGCAGTCGCTAGCGCGCATCAGCAGCAGGTCGCTATGCGTCACGAGCGCGCCCCGGCGAAAGCACGCGCTATCCCCCTTCGACACCGAGTGATGCAGCACCGACACTTGGGGATAGTTGCGCGCCAGTTCCGCCAGCACCTCGGGCGTAGCATCGCTCGACCCGTCGTCGATCAACACCAGGTTCCAGCGTGGCGTCAGCTCTGGCAGGATTTCCAACGCGTGCGTGAAGATGTGCGACAGGCAGCCCGCGTCGTTGCGAACGGGCACGATCATCGTGAGGGAAGATTTCAAGCCGGCAACCCTTTCTCGAACGGCAAATTTGTCGGGTAACGCGGGCCAGGCGTGGGAGCGATCATCGGGCAGAGATTCAAGGCGCAAACCAGCGGTACGTTTGCCCCAGTCCGCAAACATCCCGCGGCCCGCGCCTCTGTCGTTTTTCCTTCACGCTCTCAACCAACGCCGCCTCGCTCGGTAAGCATCGGAACCTCGCCGGGTGAACTCCAATCAGCGTGCCAAGGGTCGTCTGAAGCCTGACTTACCACCGGCAGCGAACGAACCGACTGCGCGGCAGGTATGCGTGGCGCCGCCGGCTTTCACAGCCCGCGCCATGACTCGTCCGTGCGACCGCGAACCTCGATCAGGAAACTCCCCTCTCGAAGTGGTGTCCGCCGTGCATTACCGGTAAGCTAGGCATTGTCGCGCAACCGCCCGCCACAACGGGCGCTCGCTATAACCGGCCGATCTGTCCCAGCGATAGCCGCACCGGGCGCACCACCCCTCCGCTCGAGGTCCCGTGTCCAACCAAGCTTCTGCCGAAGCACCGATTCCCGACTTTGCCAAGGGCAACGGTCTGTTGCCGGCCGTCGCGCAGGACGCCCAAACGGGCGAAGTCCTGATGGTGGCGTATATGAACGCCGAAAGCTTCGCCGAAACTGTCGCTACGGGCCGGGCTGTTTATTTCAGCCGCAGCAAAGGACGCCTGTGGCGCAAAGGCGAAGAGAGCGGCCACGTGCAGCGAGTCCTGTCGATTCTCGTCGACTGCGATGCGGACACGATCCTGTTGAAGGTTGAGCAGCAAGGCCCTGCCTGTCACGAAGGGTATCGCAGTTGCTTCTTCCGCGAGGTCACCACCCACGACGGCAAAATTGCCCCGGGTGGCGTAAAGATCATCGCCGAGCGCTTGGCCGACCCCGCCACGATCTACGGGCGCAAATAGATCATGCGATGAATGTTACCGCGCTCCGGCCGCGCGCTCGTTCCTCTGGACACGCATGTCCCGGCGGCTAGAATCGAAATCCCGCCGGCAATCGGCTTGCGATAGTCGGCTCAATCTATCGACGGAGATCCACATCGTGAGCGCTGAAGCACGACTGGGCGAACTGAAACTGCAACTTCCCCCGGCCCCCAAGCCGGCCGGCGTTTATAAGCCCGTCGCCATCATCGGCAACGTCGCTTATGTGTCGGGACATGGACCGCTGAAGTCCGACGGCACGTTGATCACCGGCAAGGTGGGCTCCGAGATCGACCAACAGGCCGGTTACGACGCCGCGCGGCAGACAGGCCTGGCGATTCTTGCCACGCTGCGTGCCCATTTCGGCACATTGGACCGCGTCACGCGCCTCGTGAAGACGCTGGGCATGGTCAATGCCGCCCCGGATTTTCAACAGCACCCGGCCGTCATCAATGGCTTCAGCGATCTGATGTCGCAGGTCTTCGGCGCAGACCACGGCGTCGGCGCTCGCAGCGCCGTCGGCATGGGCTCGCTCCCCGGCAACATCTCGGTCGAGATCGAAGCGATTTTCGAAGTGAAGAGCGCTTAACGCTCCTCCCGACTTCAACCGTCCAGAGTCGTCGCGCCGCCGGATGGTGCGTGCGATTGCCCCAACGTGCGTCCCAGGCGTTTGCGCTCGCCGCGGCTCAACGACGAGGGTTCAGGAGCACGGCTTTCGCTCGGCAGACGACGCGGTGCTTCGCGCAGCAAGCTTTGCAATTGCGGGTGCAGCGCATCCTTGTCGTCGGCCGCGCCGATCTGTTCGACCGCGTCCGAGAAGCCCAGCAGTACGGCTCGACGCACCCCCTCGCGAATCCAGCCGAACACACCCACGTTGCTATTGCTGTTCATGGCATCCTCCCTCGATCCGACACAATGATTTGATCTGTGGATTACCGGTATGCGGCCTGAATCGGCCCTCCTCCGGCAAACCCTCTTTCAACAAGCGACTAACGTGCGCCAAGAACAAGTCGTCCGGTTCGCCAACTTCCGGCTTGCACTGCTCTGCCCGGCGTGCCCAAACTACCTATTCAACAGGCCGCATCACTTAGTAGCCGCCAAGTGCCATCGGGATTTCTGATGCCGCTGCTGCAATCAAAAAAATCGTACCGGCTTTCGCCCGCGGCACAGGCCGGCGCGGCGCTGGCAGTCATTGCAGCGCTGGTAGCAGCGATCGGCTTAGGGCTTCACGCTCGTCGAGCGCCGGCGCCTGGTGTGCCAGCGGTGCCAGCAATTGCAACCAACGCGCAGAAGTCTGCGATAGCGGTTTCGACAAACGATCAGAACGGCGATCCGGCCGCCGTGCTCGATCCCGAGTTTCACACCTTCTCGATCTGCGCCATCGATCCCACGGCCGCGCAGTGCGGCGTAGCGGTCACTACGCGTGTCACGCAGGTCGGGCGTTACGTTCCGTGGGTTCGCGCCGGCGTCGGCGCCGTAGCAACCCAGGCCACGACGGCCGTCAAATATGGTCGCCAGGGACTCGATCTGCTGGCCGCCGGCAAGACGCCCGCCGCAGCGATCGACGAGCTGCTCGCGGACGACATCAACCGCGAGCATCGCCAACTGGGCATCATCGACATGCAAGGCCGCACCGCCGCTTTCACCGGTCAGGAAAACGGCGTCTACGCCAGCTCGCGGCAGGGAAAGAATTACACCGTGCAGGGGAACTTGCTCGTCGGCCGCGAAGTGATCGACGCCGTGGCCGACAGCTTCGAGGCCACCGATGGTACCCAGCGTCCGCTGGCCGATCGTTTGATCGCGGCACTCGATGCCGGCCAACACGCCGGCGGCGACAAGCGCAAAGGCCGCATGCAATCCGCTTCGCTCGTCGTGGCCGACGAGCACCACGCCGGCGTGGCCGACGACCACATCGTCGAAACCCTGCAAGTGGCTGAGCATTCAGAGCCGGTCGGCGAACTGCGCCGCCAGTACGACGCCATCCACGAACGGCTCGGGCATCGCACGTTCGCGATCGTCGAGGGGCGCGACGTCGTGCAGCTCAAGCAGATGCTGCATCGCTTGAAATTGTTATGGCCCGACCGCGCGGAGTTCCCGTCACGTAATGACGAGCCCGATCTCGATCGTTTCGACACCGCCACGGCCGCGGCGGTCGACCGATTCCGCGCCGAGCAAGGGCTGCCGACGGCCGAAGACAAACTCGGCCACCCGCCCGGCTTGGTCGATCAGCCCCTGATCGACGCGCTCTTCAAGGCGTATTACAACGCCATCAAAGAGCCGGCCGCGCCGACACCATCCGCGACGCCCTCTGAGAAATAAATGTGCCGCGTAGGTGATCGCGCAACGCGATTACCCACACCGTCAGGCCCAGTCGAGGCCCGTTTCGTGGTGTACCCGGGCGCCGAACTCTCCCAGCAACCCGCCGATCACATCCCAGCGGTCATGGCGGCGCAGCTCGATATCCCCTTGCGGGTTGACCCGCACCAGGCTCTCTTCCTTAACCCCGCATTCGCGCAGTTGCTCGGGCGAAATCTCGTTCTCGCTCACCACGCGCAACAGCGTCCGTCCGGTCATCTCGATGAACTTCATGGCGATAACCGCGCTCCGTATGTTGATCTTTCTCCATCTGCCCGCGTCGACCCGCTATCATAATCTGCCGTCCGCCTGCCCCGCCAGCGGCTTAACGCAAACCGAGGTAACGTTGCTCGTCCGCGTGCAAACGACGCGGCACTTTTTTCATCATCGCTCCACGAACTAGCTAATAGGTGTCAGGCGCATGTCGGAACCGCTGCGGTTATTAATCCTGGGTGCTCATCCCGACGATGCCGAGTTTTACGCCGGTGGCCTGGCCGCGATTTATCGCTCGCTGGGCCACGTGGTGAAAATCATCTCACTCACCAACGGCGACGCGGGGCATCATGAACTTTCAGGCCAGCCGCTGGCCGCCCGCCGGGCCGACGAAATGCGCGCCGCGGCCGGCCGTATCGGCGCCGAAGCAACGCCGTGGCCGAATCACGACGGCCAACTCGAGCCCTCGCTCGATCTGCGCTGGCAGGTGATTCGCGAACTGCGCAGCTTCGCGCCCGATTTGGTTCTGACACATCGCGACAACGATTATCATCCCGACCATCGCGCCTGTGGCCACGTGGTGCGCGACGCATCGTACCTCGTAACGGTCCCCACGATCGTGCCCGAGGTCCCCATCCTGCGGCATCCGCCCGTGATTGCCTATCTGCCCGACCGGTTCACGCGCCCCAATCCGCTGCGCGGCGACGTGGTCGTCGACGTGGGAGGCGAAGTAGACGCGATCATCGACATGCTCGCCTGCCACGCCTCGCAGGTGTTCGAGTGGTTGCCATTCAATCGCGGCATCCTCGACCAGGTTCCCGCCGACGCGTCGGCCCGCCGCGATTGGCTGCGCGATTGGTACCTGGCCTACCTGCGCCCGCAAGCCGATCGCTACCGCCAGGAATTGATCGCCACTTACGGCCGCGAGCGCGGCGAGAAAATCGAGTACGCCGAAATCTTCGAAATCAGCGAATACGCCGCCCTGCTCGACGCCAACGCCCGCCAGCGGCTCTTCCCCTTCGTTCCAAGTTAAAGAGGAATTTGCACCACGCAGGCTCAGAGTTCCCGCGGCAATGTCGAATGTCTAACCTCAAATGTCGAAAGAAAACAAAATGACCAATGACGAATGATAGAAGTAGGCGTGGCGTGGTGCGAGTCTGTCCTTCATTCGTCATTAAGCTTTTCGGATTTCTTTCGACATTAGACTTTAGACATTGGCCATTCTGCATGTCCTCCGTTCCTCCGAGTCTCCGTGGTGAAACTCCATCACCCACGCCTACAACAGCGGGCTCAACAGTCGGGCCGCATTATCCACGAAGCGCACGCGGAACGAGCGGCGTTCCCATCGTTTGCGATCCATGGCCGTCGAAGCCGTGATATAGCTGTTTTGCAGAGCGCGCAGCCGGTTCGTAAAATCCTGATCGTAGACGGCCAGCGTGATTTCGAAATTCAATTGCAGGCTGCGCGGGTCGAGATTCAAGCTGCCGAAAAGGCTCAGCTTGTCGTCGACCGTCACGCTCTTGGTATGTAGCAGCCCGCTCTCGAAGAGCATGATCCGCACGCCGGCCGCCAAAAGATCACCTTTGTGGGCCTGGCTGGCCATGCGAACCAGCCGCGAGTCGACACGGGCCGGCAAGATGATCGTCACGCGCACGCCTCGCCCGGCCGCGGACAGTAACGCCGTCAGCATCAATTCGTCCGGAACGAAATAGGGCGTCGTCAGGACCAGCTCTTCGCGGGCACTATAGATCGCCTGCAACAGAATCGCCTGGATCGCTTGCACCGGGAGCACTGGGCCCGAGGGGATGACTTGCACAGCGGATTCGCCGGCGGTCGCGACGGCGTGTACGTCCCCCGTTTCACGCAGTTGCTCGACCCCTTCGCCGGTCTCGAACTCCCAATCCTCAATGAAGGTAACGCCCAGGGCTTCGACGGCCGGCCCGCGCATGCGCAACATGGCGTCGACCCATTGTCCGACATCAGCGTTTTGCTTGAAGAAGCGCGGATCCACCAGGTTCATGCTGCCGGTGTAAGCGATCTCGCCATCGATCACGACGATCTTGCGATGCATGCGCAGATCGAGGCGATAGAACAGCATGCGGAACAGCCCCACTGGCAATGCCGAGTGCAGGTGGACTTTCCCCTCGCGAAGCCGGCGGGCCAGATTACTTTCCAGAAATTCGTGGCTGCCCACGGCGTCGACCAGTACGCGGCAGGTGACGCCCCGCGCCGCGGCGCGCAACAGCGCTGCGGCCACTTCGTCAGCCGTGCCGCCGACGGCCCAGATATAGAACTCCAGGTGAACGGTGCGCCGCGCGGCGTCGATATCGACCACCAGCGCGCGGAACGTTTCCTCGGCGTTGTCGAGCAGCCGCATTTCGTTGCCAGGCAGGGCCGGGATACCGACCGCGCTATCGCAAAGCTGGCTGAGCGATTGAGATTCGGAGCCCAGCGGCCGCCAATCGACTTGCTCGCGGCCGTTCAGATCGGCCAGCCATTGGCGATAGGGACCATGGATGCGTTCGGCCCAATCCGCGCGGCGTCGTCCGAGCCGTAGCTCGCCGAACATCAGGTACAGCACCGCGCCACCCAATGGAAAGATCAGGATCACGGACAACCAGGCCAGCGTGAAACCTACGGGCCGACCGCGCATAATGACGCGCACCGATAGTCCCAGGCGAATCAGCCAATCGGCGATCAGCAGCGACGTGGTGTACCAACCTGTCGGATCGAGCTCGTCGAGCATGAAATCAATTTCGCGATGCAGTTGCGATGAGGAGATGAAACCCTGGACCGACAAAATCGCCCCAGGCTGGCGACAAGTAAGCGTAGCTTGCAGGCCGATGGATGTTCATTGGGGGAAATGAACGTCGCCGCCGTCCGTCTGGGGCTCGGCACACGTTTTCCAGGCGGGATAGGCCAGGGCGACGATTCGATCCGCTTTGAAGAACAGGACGCAGCCGATTGCAACTCTCAGCATTAGACCGATGCCGACAATAAAATATGCCCGTAAGTGATCCAGCGGTCCTTCGAAGCCATGGACATTAGGCATCGCGACGATCATGGCTACGGTTGAGACCGCGCCGTGCAATGCGTTAATAATCTCAATCAATTGCCACAACCCGATCGCCCGAACCGCGACGCCGAACAATTGTTGAGGCGTCATGATGCCCCCCCTTTTTTCGCGGATGAGAATTCTTAAGCGCTCAGGCGAGAGTATATCCCGGCCGTGGTCCGCAGGGACTGACGGCGTAGAATAATGTGAGCCCTGCCGGCGAGCCTCAGGATCTTAATTCGCAAGAGCGGAACGCCATGGCCAAAGATCAAGGTTGGATGTCAGGCCGCGCGATCGAGATTATCGCCGACGACAAGATCCGCGCCGCGCAGGCCGCCGGGCAATTCGACAATCTGCCAGGGCTCGGCCGGCCCCACCCGATCTTCGACGAGGAGTACGATCCGCACTGGTGGATCCGCCGCAAGCTGGCGCGCGAAGGATTGCGCGCGGACCCGGACCTTGCGCGTTTGGACGACCGGCGCTAAAGCCCTCGTCGCGTGCTTCTATGCAGCATCGGCGCTGCCCTAGGTGGCGTGCATCCCTCGGCTCGGCCAGTACCGTAGCGATCGCGCGGATGCTTTGCGAGGCGTCGATTGCCAGTCGCGGGCGTAAATCACCAGCCAACCGGCAAAGACCAGCACGCCCAGTGGGTGTAACGCGGCAGCCAAGGGGAACGATGGCAGTAGCGCGCGCTCAACCTGGCCAAAGCCTCCGAGCACCATCAATGCATAGGCGACCAGCATCACGACACGCCCCCGCGCGATGCTGAAAGTAGTCACCAATCCCCAGGCGGCCAGCGGCGCGATGATACCGAATGTGGCCCGTTCGGTGCCGGGGCCAAACAACAGTTGCCACGTAGCCCACGTCGCCAATACGAACGTCCCCAACTGCATGAGCTCGGCGTCCTTGCCGCCCAGCTTCTTGCCGGCTTGCCACAAGCAGAGCGCGAGCGCCAGGACCGCGGTCGACAGTTGCAGCATGGCGTACGCCGACGGGAGCGGCGGATGAAAGGCTTCGATCACGGTCCACATGTCATGATAGTCGTGCCTGGTTTGCATCGGCCCCCTGATCGAGGCGAACCAAGTGGTGTATTGCGCCGCGATGGCCGACGGACCTTTGGTCAACAGCGGCAGCGCAGTGACCAGGGCGAACATGCCGGCGAATCGCGCAGCAAGCTGCCGCGGCCAGCAGGCAATGATCAACAGCGCCGCGGCCAACGGCCAGATCTTGATATGCACCGGCAACGCCAGGAACAGCGCTGCGCGGGTCCAACGCCGTTGGCGAATCGCCTGCAATGCCGCCACGACCAGGGCAAAGATCAGCGTATTCGTCTGCGCCGTCCAAAGTCCCCGGTATGCCAGCGGCAACACCAGTAGCAAGAACAGTCCTTCCTGATCCGGACTCCACCGGCCGGGCAGAATCTCGCGCACCAGCACGCGCAGCGACCAGAGAAATACCGCCTGGCTGAACGACATCCAGACGAGCGAACCGAGCGACGCACGCAGCAGCGTGAATGGCGAAAAAAAGAACGCGAACGTCGGTCCGTAACGAAATTCGTGGTGCGTTCCCTTGTAGACATTCAAATCGGCCAGATACAGCGACGAACCGTGTTGGAAGACGTCGAAGCTGTTGTGCTTAACCGGCGAGACCACGGCCTTAACGCCGCAGATCACGGCGAAGACAATCCACAACGACACCGCACAACGAAACAGCCAGGTCGGCCGGCCACCCCGCACGGGAAGAACTTCCGTGTGTTTGACGAATGCGGCGCCGGCTGCCTTCACACTTGCGAGCATTGCAACAGTCCTCAAGACTGCCGCGCGAGGTTTTCATTCCTCAGGCGGCGTAAGACAGGATCGTGGGTTGTAAATCGCTAAGTCGGCCCAACCGAACGCCACGCGAGCGGAGCCGTTCGGCCAGCAAGGGGGATTCGAGCAAGGCCAACTCGCGTGGCCGATGCGAGGCGAGCGGATCGTGCCACCCTTCGCAAATTTCCGAGGGGCGAATGCGCTCGTCTTCGAGTCCGGGGTGCAGGCCGATTTCCACGACGCGATTCTGGCCCGCCGCGCCGAGAAACAGATCGATCGTGCGAATATCGACGCGCCCCGCGTGCGCGGTGCCGAAGAACGCCGCCGGCGTCGCGGTGGCACGACGTAGCATCGTTTCGGCCCGTCGTGCGTAGTGTCGCTTGACGACCGCCAACAGCCAGGCACTCAAGCGAAAGCCGTGTCCCAGCGTATTACGTGCCAGCGCCGGCTCGACGCTGACGCGGACCGCGGGGATGGCGAACTTCGCGAGCAGGTCAGGCAAGAGCGGCGCCACAGCCGGCAAAATTTCGATGTATTGATGGCCGTTCAGATGCGTAAGGGACACGCCGTGGTCGGCGGCGCAGGCGACTTGCGCGGCGAGCTCGTCGCGGATTTGCGGCGCGAACTTGTTCGCTCCATGTCGCGCGAGGCGCGCAAACAACGCGAATACGCCGGGAAACAGTCCTTCGCCATCGAGCAATTCGCTGGGATAGCGCCGCCCGGTCAGCGGTCGCCCCTGCGTGAGGTTCAGGTGTATACCAAAGTCGAAAGGGCCGCCGGCTTCGTCGAGCTCGCGCCGTAAAGGATTACCGCGAGCGGCCCGCTCGGCAGTGCTGCCGGCAAATTGCTTCCACGCGCGTATTCCGCGCGCAGCATACGGCGCATTGGCCAACAGCGACGTGCTGGTCAATAGACCGTGGGTGAACCCGCGCAGGATTCCGTCCGTCACAGCCTGATTCAGGCCGAAATCATCGGCATGTAGAACAATCGTAAGCACAACTTCTTCCCCGAACATTCGGCCTCAGAGGAATTGCTTCTAGAGGTCGACGAAGAACTTGTGGCACGGCCCCGTCGGCCATGAAACGGGCTGGATATAAACGATTTGCCAGGTTTTGCCCATGCCAAATCCTGTAGCCGGGTTCTGTGAACCCGGAAGCAGCGATGCAAATTTCCGGCCTCACAGAGACCAGCTACAAAAAGGCCTGCCACTGGGGCGCGAAGGAAGTGCCAGCTACGAAGGGGCCCACTGCCGCAGTTGTGTGGACTTACGCAGCGCGACGCTGCGGCGCCTGCACCAGGCGTCCCCAGTCGGCCGGTAGCGGCGGGGGCAGCCGCATCTGGGCGACGTGTGCACGCATCCGGATCACGTCCAGCAACATCGGCAAGGCGTGCCGGGCTAGAGAAACCGTCGAGGCCATTTCATTGACCAGCGACACCGGCAGGCAACGATGCGCGAGGCCCAAACGCCTTGCGAGCAGCACCACCTCGGTATCGAAGGCGAAGCCATCGACCGTGGTTCGCGAGAAGATCTCGACCGCCGCACGACGGCTGAACAGCTTCAGGCCGCATTGCGTGTCCGTTACGTCAGTCGAGACCAGACACTTCACCACGCCGTGAAACGCGCGTGAGGCAATGCGGCGCGTGAGGTTTCGCTGGGCGACGTGCGACGATTGCGCCAAATGGCGGCTGCCGAAGACGATCTCGCAGGCTCGTTCCTCGATCAGCTCATAGCCTTGCACAAGCGCGGTCAGGTGGAACGGCAGATCGGCGTCGGTGAATGCCACGACCTGCCCCGTGGCGGCCAGCATCGCTGTGCGGATCGCGCATCCCTTGCCACCATTTTGCGGCAAGCTGACGGTTGAAAAGCGTCGACCGAACTGGCTCGCGAGCTCCGGCGTGCGATCGGTGCTGCCATCGTCGGCCACGACGACACGGTAATCGAGCCGCGTAGAATCAAGGAACGCGCCCAACTCGGCTAGCGAATTGGGCAAGCGCCGTTCTTCGTTATAGGCGGGGATGATCACAGTGAACTCGTGATCGGTCGCCGGCAGCGACGCCGCCAGTTCCGCGGTGCGCAGCAGCGCACGAACCGGATCGTTATCGATCACGGCCCCACGCTGTTCGCCCCTTGTGTCCCCGTCTATTGCTGGTATCAAACTGGCCACGCCTATTAGGCCTGCATTCCGACTGCTGGCACGTATCGTTACGAGCTTTACTGTCGGCCGAACATCAAGCCGCGCGGGCGGGACTATACCCCAACGACGCAAATGCGGAAACCACAGTTGTCCCGCGGTGCTATCGCCGCGTAAGGCAAATGATCGTCGACGGCCGTAGGTCGTACTGAAATGCCGGACGCCCTGTTCCCCGGCCGCCGGACACCGGCGTGGA
Source organism: Pirellulales bacterium (assembly GCA_036499395.1). Taxonomy (NCBI): domain Bacteria; kingdom Pseudomonadati; phylum Planctomycetota; class Planctomycetia; order Pirellulales; species Pirellulales bacterium. Next base: position 21,071 of record DASYDW010000002.1, on the reverse strand, counting down.
TTTCCGGTGTCATCGTGTCGCGCGCATTGCGAGTATCGGCAAATCAAGCGCGCATGCTGGAAGGGCGCCGAGAAAACAAAATCGCACGAGAATGCTAGCGAGGAGCATCCAGGTCGAAATTGCCCCTGCGGGCCTGCCGGCGATTCGAATGCAATGAGATTGTCAGCCGGGCCCGCGCGGAACATCGATCGCGTATCACCACCGTCGATCAATGGATCTGTCGGAACTGTCGTGTCCCAACCGGCCCCACAATCAATTCAGCGAGAACGTCACTCCCCGCCGCGATCGAGCATTGCCGTTGGTGATCTCGACAATCAACTGTGCCCACACGCAGGGCGAACCATCTAGTTCGCTCTGCAGTTCGAATTGCCGGGAGATAACGCGGCCTGATAATTTGCCCGCCAGTCGCGCCCCGGAGACTTGCGCGTGGCAAGCGATCAGATCGCCCACGGCCGGCACGGGACGACCCCGCCAATCCGTATACAGGGCCTGCCCAACGGTGTTTCCCTGGGCATCGCGAAATTCGACATACACGCCGGAGGTCATCGCCTCTCGCAGCTCGGTCTTCATGACCTGGGGGTCTCCCGATCTGAGATTGCGTCACCCTTCCTTGGTCCCCACTCGGAAGCCGAAAGTAACCAAATGCCGCGCGAATGTAAAGGCAATTCTTCCGCGCGAAAAAAGATCATGCACCGCGCTCGTGTTAATGCATCAGCGAACAGGCATGTGCGCAGCCACACAACAGCCCGTCGCGCTGCCAGCAACTTCGCCCCCATGATCCACCGCGGCGTTCACACGCGCACGCGCCTGGTTACTGGTGGCACGGATTCGCATGGCACAACGCATGCTGCAACTTGCCGCGCCGTGTGTTACGATTTGTCATGGAGACCTTCTTTCGGCGATAGCGCCCATGAGTGATATTTCCCCCGAAGATCGCGCGATTCGCAAAGCGCTGCAGTTCAGCACACGTTCGTTATTCATCGGCATGACGGTGTGCGCGCTGCTGGCTCTCGTGTTTCTGCGCTTCGGCGCCGTGTGGGGCACGGCCATCCTTTGGTTTCTGATCATGGCCGCGGCGCACGTAGCGGCGAATGCTTTCGGAACGCATCATTCCCCGTCGGGCATGCGCAGGCAGCGCCCGATCACGCATCTGTCCGACGTTCCCGCGCTCGATGCGTCGGCCTGCTGCGCGCCGGCCACGCAGTTGCGCGACACGCGCGGCTTCGGACGCCGATTACTGCTGGTCATCTCGCTGTGTGCCATGACCGGTTTACTGCTGGGCACCGCGGCGCTTGTGCTGCTGCTACCGGCGAATCTGCCCGGAATCATTCTGGGGGGCGTTTCTTCCGGGATTCTCGGCGGATTCCTGGGCTTCGTCGTGGGCAGCTTCGTAATGGTGGCCACCCGCTCCTTCCGCGAAGCCGTGGGACACGTGAGTGACAACCAAGTCAGCGCGAAACCGCCGCTTCACTAATCAGAGTCCTTAAAAAAAACCCTCTCCCCCGCGGGGGAGAGGGATTAATGTGCGCAACGCACCATGACGCCGCTTCTCGTGCACACCATGTCGGGCGCACGGTGACAGTTCGCTGGCACCGCGACCTCAGGCCGCACTTTAATCTGCTGGCGCGCGCCGCTATCAACCGGTGTATTCAGAGCGTTGCGACAATCCGATTAAACTCGCCCGGTTCGCCCGGACGATAAATTCGACGAACTGCCTAAAGCTGGCGCAAATGCAGGAAGATATCATGCTTTCCAAACTCCGCGTATTGGCCATTCTGTTCGTCGCCGGGGCGCTGCCGCTGGCACAGGCGCATGCCCAGAACGAAAACGACGACGACCAGGGGATGAGCATTCCGCAACGCGTCGAGCAGTTCGGCCGGTCGCTGGTCGGTAACAATCGATCGAGCAATCGCCCGCAAAATGGCCGGCCGCAGCAGCGCAATGCGCAGCAGCAACAACGCCGTGTCGCGCGCCCCACCGAAACTTACGAATCCTACGAAGACGATGGTGTCGCACCGGTTGCCCGTTCCAACGGTCAGCAAAACACACAGCGCAACGTCCCCGCGGGACAAGCCGCTAGCAAGCGCCGCGTCGTCGATGATTCGGCCACCGCTCATGCACCGCCGTTGGGTCAGGCGGCACGTCGTCCGCAACCACAACCACAACCCAACGCCGAAACTGATGCCCCCGTTGGAAACGCCGTTCCGCGCGTCGCCCGCGCTGTGAATCCGGCCCTGGATGATGCCGCGATAGCGCCCCCCGCGGCCGAGCCGGCCGCCGTCGACACCACGGTGCGCGGCGCCAGCCCCAGCATCAGTGTCGAAACAATCGGACCGCGCAAGATTTCCATCGGCAAGCAATCGACGTACAAGCTCGTGCTGAAGAACACCGGCGCCGTGGCCGCTCGCGAAGTCGTCGTCACGATCGCCGTTCCCGAGTTTGCCGAAGTCGTCGAAGCCAAGGGAACCACCGGCTCGACTGAGCCTGCCCCCGGCCACGACGGACTGTGCTGGAAGCTGAACACGCTCGCCGCACAAGGCAAGGAAGAACTGTCGCTCGACATCGTGCCGCGCAAGAGCCAGCCGTTTGATCTCTCGGTGCGCTGGACACAGGCCCCGGTCGCCAGCCAGACCACGGTCGAAGTGCAAGAACCGAAATTGGCGTTGAATATCGACGGTGCGAAGGAAGTCGCCTTCGGCGAACGTTCGACCTACAAGTTGCACCTGTCGAATCCCGGCACCGGTGACGCCGAGAACGTCGTCATCACTCTGATGCCGCTCAATCCGGGCGATGGGCCTCCGGCCAGCCACCCGCTGGGCGTGCTCCGCGCCGGCGAAAGCAAGACGATCGAAATCGAATTGATCGCTCGCCAGGCCGGCCAGGTTTCGATCCATGCCGAGGCCAAGGCTGCCGGCGACATTTCGGTAATCCTCGAAGAGGAAGTCACGGTCCGCCGCGCGGCTCTCACCGTCACGGCCAAGGGACCGAAGATGCAGTACTCTGGCACACCCGCCACGTTTGACATCCTCGTCAAGAACACAGGCAACGCCCCGGCACAAAACCTTAAGATCAGTTGCCGGCTGCCGCTAGGAGCCGAGTACCTGTCGAGCAGTTCGTCCGGCCACCACAGCGAAGAGTCGAAGACCGTCAACTGGACCGTCGGTTCGCTCGAGGCTGATGGCGAGGTGACACTGTCGATGAAATGCACGTTGAAATCGCCCGGTTCGAACCAGGTCGAAGTGCAATGCGTCGCGGATCGCGACGTGCAGCAGTCGGCCGTGGCCAAGACACACGTCGAGTCGGTCGCTGACCTGACGCTGGAAGTCGTCGATCCGAGCGGCCCGGTCGCCGTGGGCACGGACATGACGTACGAAGTACACATTCGCAATCGCGGCTCGAAGAGTGCCGAATCAATCGACGTGACTGCTTACTTCTCGAACGGCATCGAGCCGATTTCGGTTGAAGGTGGCCCGCACGAACTCAAGCCAGGCATCGTGGTCTTGAAGACGATCGGATCGCTCGAGATGGGGCGCGAGGTGGTCTACAAGATCAAAGCCAAGGCCGAGACGCCGGGCACCCATCGGTTCCGTGCCGAACTCAACTGCCCGTCGCTCGATACCAAGCTGACGGAAGAAGAGACCACCCACTTCTATGACGCCCCGGCCGGCGACGCGGAATAATTTCCTGATGCCGCTGCTAGCGACTGCTGGCAGCGACCTCTTTGCGACAACGAGTTTCAGCGAGTCGTTGAGCTTCCACGAGAATTCGGGCCGGCGATCGCTTGCCGCGCCCGCCCGCATTCTGCAATCTCGCGAATCAGCCACGTCGGGCGATTCTGCCCAGGTTCGCATCGCGGACCAAATCACGGTTTAGCGCGCTCGGCCGTTTCGCTATACTCCGCGGCCCCTTCAGGGAACCGATCGGTCCGTTTTGATCGGTGCCGAGTCACCCGAGGCCGTGATGCTCGAAGAACGTCCGCAACGACTGGCGCGATACTCTGCGCCGCGCAAGGTACGCCTGAACCCACGCTGGGTTCGGTCGCAGCCGCGCTGCGCACGTGCCCTGTCGCGGACCATGATCGGAACGTTGCTCTTAACGTTACTCGTAGGTTGTGGTGCGACGCGCAGCTCGGATTCGGCGCGGACCGCCACCGAAATGATGTTGATGTCCTCGGCCATCGACAAGGCGATCAACGAAATCAATCTGCAACCGCTGGCCGGCAAAGAAGTCTTTCTCGATACCGATCGGCTCGTGGGCTATGCGGACCAGAACTATCTAATTGGCACGCTACGTCAGGCCCTACTCTCGAATGGCGTACAACTGAAACCGGATCGCGCCTCGGCCAAGTACATCGTCGAAGCCCGGGCCGGCGTGCTGGGGACCAACAGCAGTAGCGTGATGATCGGTGTGCCCGCCACGACGCTACCGAACCTGGGGACGCCCGGCGTGCCGTCAGCGATTCCGGAAATCCCCTTCGCCAAAACGACGAACCAGGCGGGCATCGCCAAGATCGCGCTGTTCGCCTACAACCAGCAGACGGGCAAACCGATCTGGCAGTCCGGCACGTTCCCCGTGATTGCCGACGCAAAAAACACCTGGTTCTTTGGTGCCGGGCCCTATCAGCGCGGCTCGATCTATGGCGAAGCGCGCGGCACCAACGAGCGCGGACTGCTGAAGTTCCGCGAAGAGAGCGTCGCCGCCAGCGCCAAGTCGGCAATCCCCGTGACCTCGGAAGCGGTATACGACGAACCTGTTGACCAGCTCGCCAGCAAACCGGACGACAGGCCTTCGGCCAACGCGCCGGCCGTGATCGTTCCGCCGCCGAATATAATCGCCAAGCCAGCGGCCGCGCCCGCTCCGCCGCCGGCACCGGTTCCGCCCCCGGCCCCCAGCGTTGTGCTGGATCAGCCGGCCCCCGTCGCAACGACCGGGGTCTTCAACGCCTTGGGCGACGGCAAATCCTTCTTCGGCACTGGGAAATAGAACCGTCGCGCGTTCCGTCCCTCTGCTGCAGCGCATTCGCGCAGAGCGCAATTACTCGCTGCGCGACGGCTCGAAGGCCAATGGCTGGTCGGACCGGGGATCGACGATGCGGATCGATAGTTTTCCGCGCAGTAAGTCTTCCAGCACTTGCCCCACAACCTCGGCGCGCCACCCTTGTGCTAATAGCGGCGCGTCCCCTTTACCGCCGGACAGGCGGAACGCGATTAACTCGCGTACGTCCGAAGCGGTGCCGACGATGCTCGGCGCGACCTCCGCGGCCCGGCAGATGCTGCCGAGCGCCGACGAAAGAAACTGCCCCAGCAGATTCAACTGAGAATTGTTGTCCGTCCGTACGACGCGCGGACATTCGTCGTCGGGCTTCTTCAAGGCGCGATCGATCGCAGCCGAAAGATCGGGAAGCGATCGGGCCAGGTCGCCTCGTTCCATGCCGCGAATGGCGCGAATCTGTTTGGGATCTACCGAGCGGCGCCGCGCCAGCTCGACGATCAGATCGTCGCGCAAGATGCGCTTCACCGGGCAATTGCGTCGCGCGGCCTCGGACTCGCGCCAGTTCCACAGCTCGCGCACCGTCGCCAATCCGCGCGGTGGCAGCCCCGAGCTGCCGGCGACCTTGCGCCACCGCTCGCGGTTCTGGGCGTTCTGCACTTCGTCGATCCAATCGGTCATCTCGCTGGCGAACCACTCGGTGCGCTTCAATCGCGCGAGGCGTTCGCCGAGCTTGTCGCGCAGTTGGTCCAAATGATCGACGTCGGCCAGCGCGTACTCGATTTGCCGATCCGTAAGGGGCCGTTTGCGCCAGTCGGTGCGCGTCTCCCCTTTTTGCGGCGTCTCGTTCAGGATCTTCGAAACCAGTGATCCGTAGCTGGCCGGATACTCAAGGCCGATCATGCCGGCCGCGATTTGTACGTCAAACAATCGTTTCGGCAGCCGCCCGACGGCCGCCAGGCTGAACTCGATTTCCTGCCGCCCGGCGTGAACGATCGTTTCGTGATCCCCGTCGGCCAGGATCTGCCAGAACGGCTTCAGGTCCGCCCCCTTCAAGGGATCGATCACCGCCAGCCGACCGGCCGCGGCGACCTGCACCAGGCAAAGCTGCGGCCGATAGGTGTCCTCGGAGACGAATTCTGTGTCGAAGGCGATCCGCGGCGCCGTGGCCAAAACGCTACACAACTCGGCCAGCTGCTGATCGGTCGTTATCAACTCATGCTTCACGGGGACACGTGCATCCTGCAGAAATGTGCTCAGCGACGCCGAACGCGGCGGATGCCTCGCTCGTGCTATCGCGGGCCCATCTTAATGTCCCCACCGCCAAGAGCCAAGCGACGCCCCGGTCGTCGGACGCCACCTGAGGCGAGAATGCCGGTCGCGAAACGATCGATTCAGCGCACTACCGAAAGAACAAAAACGTGACCAGCACGAACAGCGGCAGCAGAATGCCAAGGCTATAAAGCATGTAGCCGAAGAAGCTCGGCATCCGCACGCCCGACTTCTCGGCGATCGATTTGACCATGAAGTTTGGGCCATTGCCGATGTATGTCATCGCCCCCATGAAGACCGCCCCCAGGCTGATCGCGGCCAGAATCTCGACGTCGACGCCGGCCATCGACTCACCCCCTGCGTGCAACGATTGAGCCGCCTTGAAGAAGACCAAATATGTCGGCGCGTTGTCCAGAACGCTCGACAGCGCGCCGGTACTCCAGAAGAATTTCCAGGGGACGTCGATCCCCAGTTCGCTCCCCTTCACCGCCAGAATCTGTAGGGCCGGCTGCATGCAGAGAAAGATGCCAAAGAACAGCGCCGCCACCTCGACAATCGCGCCGTAGCTGAACTGATTGTCGCGACGCACCGCACGTTCGCCGAGATACAGCGACAGCGTTACGAGCCCCAGTTGCACCGCCTCGCGCAAAAACAGCCAGGGATGCCACGTGGTGCCGGCCAACGTCTTGCTCGGATCCAACAGGGCCACCGCCACGACCACGGCCAGCAGCAATCCCGCGTTCGGCCAGATCCCACGATAGCGCATCCGCCGAATTTGCGCTTCGTCGCGGACAATATCGACTTTGCTTTCGTGTGGGTAGCAAAAAAAATGATCCCACGCGTAATAAATCACGACCAGCGAGGCGTTCACCAGCAGCCACTGCGGCCACAGCGACACGGTCCACAGAAAGTCCACTCCCTGCAAGTAACCCAAAAACAACGGCGGATCGCCAATCGGCAACAGGCAGCCACCGCAATTGCAGACGGCAAAGATAAAAAAGACGACCGTATGTTTGACGTGCCGCCGCTCGCTGTTGGTTTCCAAAAGAGGCCGAATCAGCAGCATCGCGGCGCCGGTCGTGCCAATCACGTTGGCCAGCACCGCACCAATCCCTATGAAGATCGAATTCGTCAGCGGATGAGCCGGTAGATCCCCTTCGATACGGATGCCGCCGCTGATCGTATACAGGCTGAACAACAGCACGATAAAAGGAACGTACTCTTCGAAGATGGCATTCTGAAAAATGGTCCACGGCACCGCCAGCGAGATACCGCCACTCGTCGGCGCGATAACGGCGTGCCCCAAGAAATGGCGATCCACCGGATGCGCATGCATCACGGCGTAGTATGCAAGCGTAAACAGCCCGAGCCCCGCCGCCACGTAAAAGCGGTGCAGGTTGCTTTCCCACCAATGCTCAGTCACGTGCGCAAGCGGAAATACCGCAATCGCCCCCAACAAGAGCGCAAACGGCAGCACCATGAAATAACCAGGCGGCGTTGCCAACTGCCCGGCATCGTGAGCCGCTGCGCCGTCTCGCTCAGCAGCGTGCTCGCCGTGGCCCTCGGCCGCATGGCCAATCGTCAGCGCCGTGCCCTGCTGCGGCAGTCCCAGTACAACACTTCCCGCGTACAGGCAGAGGATCGCTGCTAAGGAATAAATGACCGTGCGCGAAGAATCGGAGACGGCGGCAGGCTCGTTTGTCATGTCAGTGCTAGGTCGGCAAGTGGCATCGCGGTTAACCGCCTGCGCTGTGGCGCAGAGATTACGGAAACCGGCGGCTTTCGATCAGGCATTCCGTCGCTCGCCTCGACGCCGGCACGCGCGCTGCGCACCGATTGTGCCTCGAATCTTGCTAATACGATAACCGCAATCTCGGGAAACTCCAGCCGTCGCGCCGCAGCTTCAACGCCCCTTTTTGAAACAGTGTCAATTTTGAGATCGCGACGAAGGGCAAGTAGAATAACTGCCATCAAGAACCCACTCCGCCCCGCACCACTTGCTCCCATGACTGCTCAGCAAATCGTGACGACAACTGGCCTGTTTGTAGTCACCGCCGTCGCCGAGATTGTCGGCTGCTATTTGCCGTATCTGTGGATACGGCAGGGCCGTTCGGCATGGCTGCTGGTGCCTGCGGCACTGAGCCTGGCGATCTTCTCTTGGCTCCTCACGCTGCACCCCGAAGCCGCGGGCAGAATCTACGCGGCCTATGGCGGTGTTTACGTCACCGTCGCGATTTGCTGGCTGTGGGCCGTTGATGGGATCCGGCCCGCGCGATGGGACTATCTCGGCTTGGCGCTCTGCCTGGCCGGAATGGCGGTGATCATGTTCGCGCCGCGTGGATGAGTCCGGGCGAGAATCGAATTCGCTGGCCGTACATGACAGCCCGCAAGCCTGCCCCGGCCGTGCGAAGCAGGCCTCGATTTGTTAACATTCGTGACCGGCAGTCCGCCGGCTGCGTGAAAATCGGAACCATTTTCTAGCCAATCGCTCGATGTCCGAAGTCTGGTTGCACACGAATCGTCGCGCGATCCTGTTTGCGCTGATTTTCCCCGTATTCGGCCTGATTTGCGGCATCCTGTTACTACTGCTCGCTTCGCCGACCATGCTGTGGGCCCGCTACCTCGGCATCGCGGTCACCACCGCGGCCGTGCTACTCACGATCGCCTTCGTTCTGCAATTGCGCCAACCCAGAATCGCTTTGCGCGGCGACGAGGTCCTGTTCTATATGCGCTCCGGTCCGCCGTTTCGCGTGCCGCTGCCGCTGGTCGAGGGCTTTCTCATGGGACAGGGTGCCAGCTACCTGCGCAAAGACGAGCCCTCGGCTTCGCAGGTCTCGACCGTCGTCATCCGCTTGGCCGATCGCGCAACCGACTACGCACAGCGCGAAGTCAAACCGGCCCTCGGCTCGTGGTGCAATCATTACGTCACGATTCGGGGCACTTGGTGCGAACCCTTGTCGCTGGCGCTCGTGACCCGGCTCAATACGCGTTTGGCCGAAGCACAAGCCAATCTCAAAGCCACGCAGGCCCAATAATGAGCACGGGCCTGCTCGTCAGCGTGCGCGACCGTCACGAAGCACTCTACGCGCTCGCCGCGGGCGCGGATTTGATCGATCTCAAGGAACCGCATCGCGGATCGCTCGGCCCGGTCGATGCCGCAACGATGAACGACGTCGTCACGGCCGTTGCAGGGCGCGCGCCGTTAAGCGCGGCCCTGGGCGAGCTGCTGGAAGCGCCGTCCACGCTCCCCCTGCCCTCGGGAGTCCAACTGGCGAAGTTCGGACTATCTGGCTGCGCGTCTCGCCTGGACTGGCCTGAACTCTTTAGCGCAGCAATCGCCCGCTTGCCGGCATCGACGTCTGCCGTGGCCGTGATCTATGCCGACACAGACCGGGCCCAGGCGCCGCCGCCGGCCGAGGTTTTGCAAGTCGCTGCGCGCTCAGGCTGCCGCGCCATCCTGGTTGACACCTGGCGCAAAGACTCAGGCGGATTGCTCGACCTGTGGAGTCTCGCGGAATGCCGTCAGCACGTCGCACGCGTGCAAGAACTGGGAATGCTAGCCGTGCTCGCCGGGTCGCTCGACGTGCAGGCCATCACGACACTGCTCCCCTGTGCGCCCGATTACGTCGCCGTCCGCGGCGCTGCGTGCGCGAAAGAACGCACCGGCCCTCTATCACTCGACCGGGTGCGAGCCCTTGTGCATCTAGTTCACGAACAGGTCAACGACGCTCGGCGCAATCTCGGCCGGCACAGCGCCTCGATCTAGAGCCTCTCAAGCTTGATGTAATGCCGACCATCAACGGATGAAACCCGTCTTGGACGAGCGGTTTGCACCGCCCGCCCAAGCGCGGGCCGTCCTTCTGGCTAGGCGGAAGCCAGAAATCTCTTTGAGCCAAGCAGATCGCGAGGTTTCTGCTAGGAAGTCGTACCGTGCGAGGTCAGCGAGAAGTCGGGATAGCCGTGCGCACCCATTTCAGGCACGTCCAGCCCTTCCAACTCGACTTCGGCGGGAACACGGATCGGCGTAATCAGGTTGCTGATCTTGAACCAGGCATACGCCATGATAAATCCGAAGACAGCCACAACGGCGGCATCCAGCAATTGGGCCCACAGCTGCGATACATCTCCGAAAAGTGCTCCACGGACGCCATCCATTCCGTTCTCGGTGAACTTCTCTCGGACGACGCCATTCCAGCCGCCACCGTACTTGCCGTTGGCGAAAATACCGAGCGAAATCAAACCCCATATACCGTTGACGCCGTGTACGCTTATGGCGCCGACCGGGTCGTCAATGCCCCGTTTATCCCAGAAGAAGACACTGAACACGACAATGATGCCAGCCAGTCCGCCGATCACGACGGCTGCCCAACTATCGACGAACGCACAGGGCGCCGTGATCGCCACAAGGCCGGCCAGCATGCCGTTGCACATCATTGAGGGATCTGGCTTCATCCCCTGAAGTTGCATCGTGAGCATCGACGCGAGGCAGCCTGCCACACCAGCCAACATCGTGTTGACCACGACAATACTGATACGAAGGTCCGTGCCAGCCAGCGTCGATCCAGGATTAAACCCGAACCAGCCGAACGCCAGAATAAACGTTCCGCAAACGACCATCGGAATATGATGCGCGGGCATGGCCTGCGGCTTGCCGTTGATGTACTTTCCGATCCGCGGTCCGATAACCATGGCCCCCGCCAGCGCTATGATGCCTCCCATCGCATGCACAACGCCCGAACCGGCAAAGTCGACGGCTCCGTGACCCAAGCCCCAATTCTTGCCGGACTGCGCGAGCCAACCGCCGCCCCAGACCCAGTTCGCGTAGATGCAGTAAGGTAAGGCCACCCAAAGTCCGAATAGGCAGAAGTTTTTCCACGCCCAACGTTCAGCCATCGCCCCCGTGGGGATCGTGGCCGTGGTGTCCATAAACACCATCATGAAGAAGAACAACGCCATCACGGCCGTATCGTCCATGCCGTGCAGGAAGAAGCCCTTCGTGCCGAGCAGGCCGTACTTGTAGATGCCCGGCGTGGCCGAATCTTCTTCGATGCCAATGCCACCGTTCAGAACCGAGGTACCCGGCCCTAGCGGCGAGTACCAACCCGGAGCAACCGGGGCGTTGTACCAATTGCCCCAACCGATCGCGAATCCGTAAGCCCAAAACGTGATGCATCCCAACGGGTAAACTAGCAAGTTCATTGCCGACGTATGGCCCGCATTCTTAGCGCGGCACAAACCAGTCTCGACAAGCATGAAACCGGCCTGCATGAACATCACCAGGAAGCCGGCGAGAAGCATCCAGACCATGTTGATCGAGTACAGGTTATGGGCCACCCGATCGTAGATATCCGGAATCGTCAGCTTTTCGGGGACGTCACCTCCACCGGCGGTATCGCCCGACGGCACAGCCCAAGACCCTGACTTTCCGCCCCCAGCATCGGGCCAGAAAGGAGCCTGCTCTTTCCCCTCCGCATCAGGAGGCGTGATCGCCGTGAAGTAGGGGGGCAAATTAGGGGCAGGTGCCGCCGCCGCGTCGGCGGGGGGCGCTTCAGCTGCCGGCGCCGCATCCTGGGCATGAGCTGCCACAGGCATAAGCGCGATCGAGGGAGCCAATAACACAAGACATAGCACTAGCGCAGACAATCTGGTTTCCATGGAACGTACGCCTCGAAGAAGGACGAAATAGGGGACACTGCTTCCGCATCGCGCCGACGGCCGCAAGCCATGTGCCAGCACGATCGAGGGCCTGCGCTAGCTAACCCAACCGCTTACGCCCCATCCACTTGCACCCTCAATTACAAATTTGAAATGCGCGGCGCGCGGGCGAATGCCGATTCCTTGAGCAACGAATGGGCGAGGACTATGCAAAGTTAAAGACGCGCAAATGCGCGATCCCGCGTCGCCTAATGGGATGCAACCCGCGCAGGCATGTCGAGGTTCAGAGCGCATCCGTCAGAGCGACGGACATGTAACAAACGCGCGAGCGCCACACCTAATTGCCTTCGCGCCGAGCAAGTACGTGAAGACACCGCATGCGCCTTGCGGATAGGGAAGAAAAGCCCGTCTGGCGGTGCTGTTTTGAACCGCCGCCCGCCGAAGGCCGGGCTAGGCGTGTTACAGGGAACAGCCCGGCGCGCGGGTACACGCAATCACCCTAACTCGGTCACGCCGCGCCTCAGTTCTCGCCAGGGCGCATGCGGCGCATCAGCCGCTTGGGCAACTCGTCGGCCACTGCCTTTTGAAAAGCTTGCAGGCGGGCCAGTTCGTCAGGCGTGGCGCTGGCATACCACTGCTTGATACGCGCCATCAGCCCGGCAAGCGCCGCGGGCCCGATCAGCGGTTCTCCCTCGGTCCGCGAAACCCGGTCCAGCACGACGGCCCAGTGGACGATCTCGTCGATCTGTTTACCGACGAACTTAGGCCGATCCTGCTCGCGCCTTTGATGAAAGCGTTCCACCTTGTTATCGAACGAGGCGATCGCCAGCTCGGTGACGTTTTCGACCAGCCGCTGTCGTTGCGGTTCCTTCAGTGCGGCCAGCTCGGCCGGCCAGTCAACCTCTTCCGATAGCTCGCGCTGCACGCGATCCCCCATCTTGACCTTGTCCGACTTCGAGTCGCGCGACATGTCTTGCGACGCCAGCGCCGCGATCATTGCCGAAGTGTGCGACGGCAAAGCCGACGGCAGCCCGATCGAAAACGCCTGCGCCGCTGCAAACAGGGTCACCCCCGACAGCAATAAAAAGGCCACGCCCGTAAAGGCACCGCGAAGTTGAGCCAGCATCTAGTGTTCCAAGTTAAATGCGCCGCAGCCCCAGTCGGTGAAGCCCGTCCCGGTGCAGCGCGACGATCAATCGCAGACTTCACATCCGCAGGCATTTTAACCAAGTAATGGCGTTTTGTCGCGCTCGTTCACCACTTCCCTGTTAGGCCTGATCTACGACCGCGACACCGTAACGCTCAGCTGCGCGGCCGGCAAATGCCACCTTTTTCCTCGACGTTTTCAACGGTCGGCATCGCTATAGCCCGCAGCGCCGGCTTCCAGCAACACGAGGGTTTTCGGCAAAAACGAGGGTTTTACCGCCGATTCGATAGGTCCCACGCCCTGCCGGCACCTTGGCGTGAGCTAGATTTTTGACGATGTCTTCGACGGCTTCGTTTACTTGGCGGAATCCGAACATGCCTTTCGAAATTCAAGAACTACGGTCCTTCGGGAACGCCCTGCATCCCTTGTTGGTCGAGGCCCGCGCCAATGATCAGCGCGACGACCGCTGGGGCATTCGCTATCCGTTCTTTCGCGCCGTGTCGATTGTCGGCACGCATGGCGAACAGTATGGAGCGTTCAGTCGTGACATTTCGGCCAGCGGCATCGGGCTGTTGCACACCACCGAGATACCGACGGGCGTGGTCGACATTCGCATTTCGTCGGCCCGCGGCTGCGTGATGAACGTGCCGACGCGAATCTTCTGGTGCCAATCGTGCGGCGAGGGATGGTATATCAGCGGCGGTCGATTCCTGGGCGTCCCAACCGTCGACGGTTAGACGTTTCGCCCCGCGTTCTCAACGCCCCGCAATCTTCAGGCAGCTTACGCGCGCATTCCGCGTCGCGTCGATGCGCTGCCGTTCAGCGTCTGACGCGTTGTTCGCTCCCGGCAAGCAAATGGATTGCTGCGTGGGTCATGTCATCCACAGGCTCGGAGTTCGTTTCGCAGCCTCATGCTGACGCGAACCTTACACTTTCGTTTACTTAGCCAATAATGGCACTTCTCTAGACCGCCGATTGGCATATTGCGACGCTCGTTCGCCTGCCCTAAGTTTGCTTCTGCGGGGCCGAACTTGCCACGAGCCCCGTCTGCGAGCTTGTTCAAAGCCGCGTTTATTTTCAACGCGCATCTCACAAAACTGTGTCGAGCGTCGGCCGTCGATCGCTTCGCATGCGATCTTTCCGACGCACCAGGCCGCCGAGAACCACGCACTCGGCGGCCATTTTTTTGATTCCAGATAGCTGAAAGCCAATTGAGCGCAGCACGCGCGGGGAATCGCGGCCCAGATCCGCCGCGGTACGGCGAAGAAAGGCGCGTCGAGCGGCCCGCAGAATGCTATGGCGTTACGGCGGTCCCGGGTCGCACCGCCGGCACCCGATGCCGGGCCAGCTCGCGCTCGACGTCCGCCAGCCATTGCTTGTGTTCGTCGGTCTTCTGCGGATCGACGGCCTCGGCCTTCACCGGATGCGTGTCGACATAGACCAGCGCCCGCGCCAGCATGGCGTTATCTTCCAGGCGGCGTATCTCGTCCGCACTCGAAAGTTCGCCGGAGCGCACGGAAACGTTGCCTGTTACCGTGCCCGAACCGGTACACCAAGACATCGCCTGATGCCCTGCAACCAAGACGAGAAGTATAACGCCGCACCACGCTCCGCCGCGCATTGCCTGCATCCTTGAAACGCCCCCTCCCCGCGAAACAATTGCGTTCTAGCCCGCCTCGACGCACCGACCCTACGTTCCCGCGCCAAAGATCCTTCCCTCAGCGTGGGGAACAGCTTCGCTCTTGGCCCCAATTTTAGTCGCTGCCGGCAATACCCACGAATATGCCGAGCGGCATACGTGACATGACAGCGAAAAGCGTGTTACAGCCTGAAAAACGCCCAGTGCTGGGCTATTCCTCGTCGGGCGTGGCTTCGTCATGCTCGCGCGCGATCAGGGCCATCAGAAGTTTTCGCCCCACGGCCGTCGCCTGGCATTTGCCACGATTCGCCATCACTACAACGCCCGTATGGTGCTCAGGCAGCATCCCGATATAGGTCGAGGTGCCGGTCAGCCCACCGTTCTTGTCGATCACCAATTGCCCCTGCAACTGCACGCGCTGCCAGCAAAGTCCTTGCGTCATTTTCTCGGAAGCGGCAAAGAACGGTCGCTGTGCGAATTGCATGGCGCTGGTGATCGCCGGCACGTTCCGCGTCTCGTTCATGTTGGCCGTCAGAAATTCCGCCATGTCACGTCCCGACGACGAGAGCCGGCCCCCGCCCGGCCAACCGCCAATCGGATCGTGCGGCACCGGCTTTCCTTGTGGGCCGTATCCCTGCGCGACCAGCGGTCGGGCTTCAGCCGGAATCTCGAAGAACGTGTTCCGCATCCCCAAGGGGCCGAGAAACTGCTCCCGCCACACAGCCAACAGCGGCCGCTCTTCGCGCTCGGCAATCGCAAATCCCAGGATGCCCAGCGCCACGTTCGAATACAGGCTCTTAGTGCCCGGCGGGTACGGGGCGCGCCACCGCGCGGCCCACTGCAACACGTGCTGCTTGTTCCAGCCCTGCGGCGGTTCCTTGACGCCGGGCGTGCGCGGCAAACTGGAAGTGTGGGTGGCCAGCTCTTCCAGCGTGACATCGCGAATGTCTCCGCCGCCGCGCAGCGCAGGTATGTACTGCGCCACCGAATCTTTCAGTCGCATGCGGCCGGCCTCGACCTCCATTGCCAGCGACGTTGTCGTGAAGACCTTCGTCACCGAGGCCAACTCAAAGATCGTATCTGCCGTCACGGGCCGACCGCGTGCCGCGTCTGCCATTCCCAGCGGAAAGAAATGCGTCTTCCCCTCGCGCCGTACTACCACGATCACGCCCGGCGCCTGATTCTTGGCCATCCAGGGACGCACTACCGCGTTCACGACCGGCGCCACCGGCACCTCGCCCGCGGCACTCTCAGACGCAGCCGGCCCCGGCACTGGTTGCGAATCGGGCCGACGGCTGGAACTCTCGACCTGCCCTCGCGGTTCTTGTTGTCCAAGCGCCGTCGCATCCAGCCCAGGCACGAGCGCTAAGCCGCAAAGTACAATCGAAAAATCCCAGTAGGATTTCATCATCGATAACCGTATGGTGCAGGTCGCCTGTCGCAATTTTGATTGTCGGCAGCGGAGTTTTTCAACGGTACGCGCGCAGTCCACGCCGTCGCTTGTAACCTTTCGGCCTTGGGGACGGCCGCCGAGTTCGCCTATCATATCGTCGCTCGGGACCATACGCTGGCATGCGGAGCGCGATATCCATGAGGGCATTAGTTCCTGCCGCCTGTGCGCTATTCTTGATCACTAATTCGACGACTGCTTACACCACTGATCCGCAGATCGGTGACACAGTCTTCTGGAAGGATGGTGCAAAGGCGCACGACGGCAACCGCGCAATCGACATCAACCTCGTCCCCTTCCCAGCGACGGTCGAAGCCGTAAACGGCAACTGGCTGTGGGTCGGGCGAGCCTGGCTGAATAAGCGTGACGTCCAAACGGCTGATCAGGCGTTGGCCGACGTCTCCGGCAAACTTCTCGGCCGCGCAAGTCCCTCTGCATATGCGAAGCGGGCCATCGTCTGGCTTGCCAAGGAAGATTTTCCGAAGGCGCTGGCAGACTGTGATCAAGCGATCGGGCTTGATCCCAAGTTCGCCGAGGCGTACTACGCGCGCGGAAATGTCTGGTTCACAGAAGGCGACATCGTCAAAGCCTCCAGGGACTTTTCCGAAGCTATCAGCCTCGATCCGAAAAATGCGCTGTCGCACCTGAATCGTGGACATACGTGGTTGGCTAAGTGGGACTGCGACAGGGCGATCGAAGACTATTCGAAATGCATCCGCCTTGATGCGAATTCGGCGGCAGGGTATGTCGGTCGTGCGGCCGCCCATTTCACGAAACGTGAATTCGGCAAGGCCACCAAGGATTGCACTCAGGCAATCAAGCTCGACCCGAAGTGCGCGGCGCCTTATGTAATTCGCGGGAGCGCCAGCTTTGCCCAAGGCGCGCCCGACGAAGCCATCAAGGACGCAACCAAGGCTATCTCGCTCGATCCACAGTTTGGCAGCGCGTACATCGTCCGCGGCTTGGCTCACATGGCCAACCGAGACTACGACAATGCCATCGAAGACTATGGCGAGGCCATCAGAATTAACCGAGAGGACCACCGCTCTTATTCCAACCGTGGAGTTGCCCGGAATAGCTTCGGCGAGCTGTTCAATGGCTTCCAGGATTTCAGCCAACGAGCCGCGGCCGACCGCTCGGACGCGATACCGTACTTCGATCGCGGCATTGCCTGGGATGACAAGGGAAACGCGGATCAAGCAATCGCTGACTACACCGAGGCTATTAGAATCGATCCGACCTACGCGCATGCCTACGTCAATCGCGGGTGCGCCTGGGAAACCAAGGGGGACGTCGAAAAGGCCATCCAGGACTACAACGAGGCGATCCGGCTCGCCCCTGACGATGCGCGAGCCTACAACAATCGCGGGCTGGCCTGGGTCGCAAAGAAAGACCAGGACCGTGCCATTGACGATTACACCACCGCCCTGAAAATCGATTCAAGGTATGCCAAGGCGTACTTCAATCGCGGACTCGAATTCGAAAAACGCGGCGACCATGACGCGGCAATTCGCGACTGCACATCGGCGATCAATCTCGAACCCAATAATGCTGCCGCCTACCGCATTCGCGGAGATGCCTGGTGCAAAAATCGCCAGCTCGACAATGCCATCCGGGACTACACCGAAGCCATCAAGCTCGATCCCAAGCGCGTCAGTGCCTACGGTACTCGCGGCTGGGCGTTCGGCGAAAAAGGGGACTACGACGCTGCGATCAAGGACTACACGGAGGTCATCCGGTTCGATCCGACGCTCATCCATGCTTACTTCAATCGCGCGACGGCCTTCTACGATCGTGGAGTGGCCCGCAACGTGAACAAAGATCTCGAGGCCGCGATCGAGGACTATACCGAAGCTGTCAGGATCGATCCGCAGTTTGCCCGGGCGATCGTCGGGCGCGCCCATGTGTGGTGCAAGAAGAACGAATTCGACAAGGCCGTCGCTGATTATTCGCTGGCGATCGAAATTGATCCCACAGACGCCCTGGCCTACAACAATCGCGGATTAGTCCGGTCGACCAAGGGCGAATTTGACAAGGCGCTCGAGGACTACGCCCAAGGCATCAGGATTGATCCAACACACTCGTCTTGCTTCCGCCGTCTTGCCTGGCTGCGGGCGACATGCCCCGACCCCCAATTTCGCAACGGCGATGAAGCCATACTCATGGCGACAAAATCGTGCGAGCTAACCGGGTGGAAGGGGTTTTATGACCTCGACATCCTAGCCGCAGCCTATGCTGAAAAGGGAGACTTTGAAAACGCCGTCCAGTGGGAAAGCAAGGCGCTCGAATTGGCAACGGAAGAAACGGAAAAGCAAGTTGGACGCGAACGTCTTGAACTCTACACGGCTGGCAAGCCCTATCGTGATCAGATAAAGAAGTAGAGGTTCGCTTCGTGCGCGGCTTCTTTGACGCACACCCTCCGACACGGCACGACTTGTTGGCCGCGCAAGGCACACGAAAACGCTTATCTTGGCGGCACGAATGGTTGATCGTGTTACGGCTTTCACAGCAGCGCCGCTAACAGACGAAGCGCGCGCTGCCACGTCACCGCGCCGCGCCCCCTGGCAGACTCTGCTCGGCGCCGGCGCGATCGTCCTGATGATCGTCGCCACCTATGCCCCCGTCTGGCACGCCGGCTTCATTTGGGATGACGAAGCCAACGTCATCGACAACACCACGCTCCGCTCTGTGGATGGGCTGCGGCAAATGTGGCTCGTGCCGCGGTCGATCCAGCAGTATTACCCCTTGATGTACACGACCTATTGGGTTGAGTACCAACTCTGGGGCTTGCAACCGCTCGGCTATCACCTGGTCAATATCTCGCTGCACGCCGTGGCGGCGCTGCTCGTGTGGCGATTACTCGTGCGTCTCAAGGTACCCGGTGCGTGGTTCGCGGCGGCGATCTTCGCCGTCCATCCGGTCGAAGTCGAATCGGTCGCCTGGGTCACCGAGCGCAAGAACGTGCTCAGCCTGTCGCTAGCGCTACTGTCGATGCTGGCCTATTTTCGCTTTGCCCCGCTTGCGCCGCTGCAATCAGAGCAAACGCCAACCGCGCGGCGTTGCGCCTGGTATGCGGCGGCCTTCGCGCTGTTTGCGCTGGCGCTGTTCGCCAAAACCGTGGTCGTCACGCTGCCGGCCGTGCTGCTGGTGATCTACTGGTGGAAACGCGGAACCGTCTCGCCCAAGGTTGTGCTTGCACTGGTCCCCTTCTTCGCCCTCTCGGTCGTCATGGGGCTCGTGACGAAGTACATGGAGACCGACCACGTCGGCGCCTACGGCGAAGAATGGAATCTTTCGCCAACTGCCCGGCTGCTGCTGGCCGGCCGCTCCTTGTGGTTTTATGTCGAAAAGCTGGTCTGGCCCGCGCCGCTGGCGTTTTTCTATCCGCGCTTTGCCTTGGACACGTACGTCTGGTGGCAATATCTGTTTCCGCTGGCAGCAATTGTCGCGCCTTTGGGACTGTTAGCGGGGCGCGCGCGTCTCGGTCGTGGCCCAGCCGCGGCCGCACTGATCTACGCCGGCGTGATGCTCCCCATGCTGGGCTTCTTCAACATTTACTACATGCGCTTCGCGCAAGTCTCGGACCATTTTCAATATCACGCCAGCGTGGCGCTCATCGCGCTGGCCGCCGCTGGCTTTGCAATACTCTTCGAGCGGCTCGCGCCGGCCGGCCGGAATTTCGCCACCGTCGGTGCCACAGGTCTGCTGTTCGTTCTCGCGGTGCTATCCTATCGTCAGACGTTCATCTACCACGATCTGGATACGCTCTATCGTGACACGATCATTAAGAACCCGTCGGGCTGGGCCGCTTATGCGAATCTTTCCTCGCATGTCGATTCGCTCGGACGCCATAACGAAGCGCTCGATCTGGCGCGCGAGGCTCTCCGTCTGAACCCCAGCGAGCCGAACGTTCACAACAACATCGGCGTCTTTCTGTTCAACGATGCTTTGCGTCGCGGTTCACCGTCGGCACAAATCGACGAAGCGATTGCCCACTTGCGCGATACGCTGCAAATCGATCCGGAGCGGATCGAGGCCCGCAAGAATCTGGCCCGGGCCCTGATCGTCACCGGCCACACGGACGAAGCGATCGAAGAGTTCAGCGCCGCCTTGCACACGAATCCGCATTTGGCCGACATCCATTTCGACCTGGCCAATGCGCTGGTCGGTCGCGACCAGTTGCCGGCAGCGGCGCAACATTATGAAGAAGCCGTCCGCCTGCAACCCGGCTACGTCGAAGCACTCCAGAACCTGGGCGCGGTGTATTTCAAGATGGGCGCCCCCGCACGGGCGATCCCCTACTTCGAGCAAGTTCTGAGAATCCAACCCGACAACGCCGCAGCCCGCGCCAATCTCGAACAAGCGAGTGCCGTCATCCACGGCCCCATGCCGTAGGAAGTCGGCAGAGAGCAGCAGGCAGTGAGCAGTGAATAGGGGCAAACACTAGCCCGAAGCGCCAGCGAGGGTTCTTTCTTCGCCAGCTCACGGCGTACGCATTTCGTGCCGGCGTGCGTCTTTCGTAGGGTGCGTCCGCGACGCACCGAATTGCTTTGTCGGCGCACCAACTGCCATCGAAGACATTTCGATCCGCAGATGACGCAGGTTTTCGCGGATGAAATACGAAGAATGAAAGACGGTGCGTCACGGACGCACCCTACCTCGGAGCAGTAGCTAGTAACTGGTAGTCGGTAGTCAGTAACTCTTTCGCGGCGCCCGCGCCGCTCTTCGTTCCGACTACTAGCTACCGACTACTAACTTCTCTTTTTTCCTCTAGAAATTAGGCCAGCGTTTGTGGCATAGTCGTGGTTAGCCGATTTCGGCCTGAGGGCCGATTGTGTTTGTTAACGACGTTCGGCGGCAAATGGGTCTAGTTCTTGCCCTGTCGCCCGTCCCGAGGACCTGGACTGCGCGATGCATCG
>DASYDW010000001.1 GCA_036499395.1 Pirellulales bacterium | reverse complement strand
AGCACCGACAGCGCTCGAGAGCAACGTACCATTGACGTCGGTCGCCGGCAGGCTGCCGTACAAGCCGGCTGCCGTGAGGCTCGTGAGACCGTAGATTTCCGCACCCACCGTCGGCAGGTTCGGAATGAACGGCGTCGCAGGGCCACCACCGACGAACGGGTTGGCATCGGTCGAACCGGCGCCAGTCGTCGTCGAAGCTCCAGTCACGGTACCACCGAATCCGGTCGGGGCATTGTTGCCAACGACCAAACGGCCGTTGCCACCGGCATTCGCGCCGGAACCGCCCGTACCGTCTACCGAGCCCGCACCGCTCACTGCGGTGCCTTGGATCAGAAGGGTACCGCCGGCACCACCACCGCCGGTACCGCCGGCACCGCCCGTGCCGCCAACGCCGCCCGTGCCGCCCGTACCACCCTTACCGCCCGCTCCGGCCGTGTTCTGTCCGGAAGCACTCGGGCTTCCACCGAGACCGCCAGCGGTACCTGCCGAGCCTGCACTGCCGGCTGCGCCGGACGTGCCTGCGGCACCGTTACCACCTTGAGCTAATGCCGCACCGTCAAAAGTTACGGTACCGTTGGCGAGAATTCCAAGTGCACCTGCACCAGCTCCCGACGCGCCGCCGTCTCCGGCCGCACCGCCCGAGCCGCCATTACCACCCGAACCACCTTCACCGCCGCCGCCGCCGGCTTTGCCGTTGGCTGTGAAACTGGCACGAGCACCACCACCACCACCGCCGCCGCCGCCGGCACCACCGCCGCCGCCGCCGCCGCCGTGGCTACCACCAGCACCCGAACCACCGGCACTACCGCCGGATAGGACGAGGCCGACACCGGTGTTCGTGCCGGCGCCACCGCCGCCGCCGTTGGCTGCCGTCGCCGCCGTACCGGCCGAGCTGCCGGTTCCGCCACCGCTGCCCGTGCCGCCAGTATTGCCGGTGCCGCTCGAGCCGCCGGCACCGTTCGTTCCGGCCGTTCCACCACCAGCGCCTGTTCCGCCGGCACCTGCAGCGCCTGCGGCGCCCCCGGTACCTGCACCAAGCGAATTCACACCATTGTTACCCGCCGTGCCGGCCGAGCCTGCGGCGCCCGCAGTTCCCGTTCCGCCTACGGTGCCAACGGCACCGAGGCCGCCAGCGCCACCGTTCAGGGTGAGGCCGCCACCACCGCCGCCGCCGCCACCACCAGCCGAAGGCTGGCTGCCGCCGCCGCCGCTACCGCCGGTGCTCAACGAGGACGTCGAGCCGCTCGTGCCGGCTCCGCCTGTGGGACCAGCAGCACCAAGACCGCCGCTACCGCCTGCGTTGCCACCTACGGTCGTACCACCGCCACCACCAGCGCCGCCACCGTCGGTCGCGCCGCCGCTGCCGCCACTGACGCCCGTACCACCACCAGGACCGGCGGTCGTACCGGATGCGCTGATGTTGATCTGCGCGCCCGAGGCGATGTTGACGTTGTTACCGACGATGAGCTCGACACCGTTGTTACCGATCGCTGTCAGAGAGTCGGTCGAGAGAAGGTCGAGATCGCCATAGACTGTGAAGTCGGCGATGCCGCCTGAGGTTCCCGTGTAGGAAACTGTGACACCGTTGATTGTCGACGTGGCCGAACCATTGATCAGGCCATTCGTGGTGTCGAGAGTGATGGCCGCGGCTTGCGACCATTGCGGCAGACTGCATGTCAGCATGCTAAAGCATGCTGCTGCCGTGCCCAGACGGGCAAGGAATCGTCTTGTTTTCCGAATCATTAGCGGCTCCTTCGAGTAGCGAAAAGCAAGTAATTGGCCGTTAAATTCCCCGTAGGTGGTAGCGCCGCGCCTTTTGGCGCATCTGATACCCCCACAGAGAAGTAAATTACCCAGACAATTTGGCGGTGTCAACGAAATGAATTAGGAATTTGTTCGATTTTTCTGATTCTATAGGGGGGCAAGGAGGCTGTTTGCCGCGGTGGAGAAGGCAGCTATGCTGAAATTTGCCTCTCCCCCGAACGTTCTACGCCAAACGGCATATGATCCAAAAAGCCGAAATTTGCAGGGGTTTTCTAGTATTTACTGCTGTCGCGGTTTTGCTGGCGTGCTCGCCGGCGCTCGACGCTGCCGAAGAGAGAACGCCCATCGGCAGGACGGTGGAAAATTTCTCTCTTCCGGACTTTCACGGCCAGCCACATTCCCTTGACGAGTATCAAGGCAAGCTCGTCGTCGTGGCATTCTTGGGCGTGGATTGCCCGTTAGCGAAGAACTACGCCCTCCGGCTGCGTGATTTGGCAGCAGAATTCGAGTCGCAAGGGGTCGCATTCGTCGGCATTGATTCCAACGTGCAGGATTCGCTGACCGAAATCGCCACTTACGCGCTGGTCCATGGCGTTACGTTCCCGGTGCTCAAGGACAACAACAACGTCATTGCCGATCGGCTCGGTGCAGAGCGAACGCCTGAGGTGTTTCTTCTCGATCGCGCGCGAGTAATCCGTTATTGGGGCCGAATCGACGATCAATACGGCTTTAAGACCGGCGCCGGGTACGTAAAGCCGAAGCTTACCGAACGCAATTTGGCTGATGCGATTAGCGAAGTGCTAGCGGGGAATCAGGTCACACGGCCCGTCGTTAAGGCCGCGGGCTGTTTCATCGGCCGAGTTTCGAAGAAGCCACCACACGGTGACGTGACCTACACGAACCAGATCGCGCGGATCTTGCAGAACCGTTGCGTCGAGTGCCATCGAACCGACGAAGTCGCACCGTTTTCACTAACGTCATATGAGGAAGTGGCGGCCTGGGCCGAAACAATTCGCGAAGTTGTCCAGCAAGGACGGATGCCTCCTTGGTTCGCCGATCCTCGTTACGGCCATTTCAAGAACGACGCACGCTTGAACGACCAGGAAAAGCAACAGATCTGCGACTGGGTTGAGAATGGGTGTCCGCAGGGGGATCCGGCAGATTTGCCCGACCCGCGGAAGTTCGCCACTGGCTGGTTGATGGGCGAACCGGACCAGGTCATTTACATGCGGAACCGCCCGTTTACGGTTCCGGCAGAAGGGCTGGTCGCCTATCAGTATTACACCGTGGATCCTGGTTGGACGACGGATAAATGGATTCAAGCGGTCGAGGTGCGGCCAGGCAACCGGTCCGTCGTGCATCACATTCGTGTCGACGTGGTGGCCGAAAACTTGAGCGAAGGTTTCACGCGGGACATTGGCTCCTACGTGCCGGGAAGTATTCCGAACCAGTGGCCCGCTGGATCGGCCGTGTACGTTCCGGCCCATTCAAAACTTTCGTTCGAGTTGCATTACACTCCGAACGGTGTAGAGCAGGATGACCGAAGCATGGTCGGTGTCCGCTTCGCTGATCCAGCTTCGGTAAAAAGGCTGGTCAACAGCCGCGTGGTGGACAACATCACATTCCGCATTCCACCCAATGATCCCAATTATGAAGTGAAGTCGGAATATTTGTTTCAGCGTGATGCAAATCTGTTGTTTTTGTGGCCACACATGCACCTGCGCGGCAAAAGCTTCCAATTCGAAGCCGCCTACCCCGACGGTCGTCGCGAGGTTTTGCTCGACATCCCCAATTACGACTTCAACTGGCAATTGCGCTACGTGTATGACGAACCGAAGCTGATGCCACGGGGGACGCGTTTGCATTGCACCGCGCATTTTGACAATTCAGCGGAAAACCTATCGAATCCCGACCCCACGCGGGCGGTGACGGCCAGCGAGCAGACGTGGGACGAGATGATGCAGGGGAATTTCTCGGCGATCTATCCGGGCGAGGATCCCGCCTGCGTGGCTCTCGTAGCGTTATCGCGTGCGGCGCCCGCGAATGCTGAGGATGCCCTGGACCTGGCCGCGACTGTGAACCGGCTGCTTGAGCTGGGGGCGAGAGCGGATAAGGATTCCGCTCTGGAACGCGGGAAATTATATCGACGCCTGAAGGCGACTTATCCGTTCGATCGCCGCATTGACTATGCCTGGGCGCTCACGCTCGTCAACCAAGGCCGGTACAAAGATGCAATTGCAGAGCTCACGCAGTACCTTTACCTGGGCGGGGAACTCGGGGCCCACAGCGTCAAGATTTGGACGCAGTTGCTACAGAAGGATTACGCGGATGCGCTCGCCGAAGCCCGGGCGTTGGTCGATCGCTTTCCAACGAAACCTCCCGTAGAGTTGCTCGACGAATATCGTGACGCCGCACGCATCCTCGGTATTCTCTTCGCGTATTTGGAGCTGGTTCAGCCAGACACGCTGACCGCGCAGCGGGCTGCGGACCAGGAATACGTTAGCGCTCGACTGGTACCGGCTTACGCGGACGACTATACCGCTGGCAGACGCAGCGTGTCCTCGCGTTGGGAAGCGACCAAGACGGACGGCGCTGGCGAACCTGTGCCGAACGATGAAGAGCGAAACGCGTTTTCGACCTATGCGCCGTTACCCTACGAGCGGGAACGAGAACGCATCATGCAGCTTTTTATTCCTTAGTCGGAGTAGCTGCGGCGGCGGTCAGTTGTTCGGCTCGTTCCAGCATTCGGGCGCTTTCGGTCAGTTCGTCAGCGGCGGCCAGAAGCGTGCCACAGTCACGCAGGTCGCGTGCCAACTGCAGCCGAAAGGCGACATCACCCGGATTGGCCGCGACGAGAGGCTCGCGGATCTCGATGGCGGCGCGGTACAAAATAATGGCGTCGTCGGTCTTTCCCATCGCTCGTTTGACCGAGGCAAGATCGCGGCAACTCAGCGCGATTTCATGCTGATGATCGACGGCCGTCGAATTGTCGAGCACTAGCTTGGCGCGAATTTGGATCGCCTTTCGCAGACAGTTCTCGGCTTCGGCCAATTCGCCGGTCAGACTCAGGGCGACGCCGAGATTGGCATAGCTCCAGCCCAATCCGGCTTCGAGCGTGAGCTTATGGTCGTTTAACTCCGGCTGGTCGCGCACCAAAAGTTCACGAATCGCGACGGACTTTCGGCAAGCATCCACGGCCTCGGCCGCATCGCCGCAGGCGATCTGCGCCACGCCGAGGTTGGCAAAGGCCCAGCCAAGGCCGGCCGTAACGTCGGCCGCGGTTGGATGCGCGACGCGCAACGCTTCGTAGATCCCGATGGCTTTTTGGCACGAAGCGATCGATTCAGCCGTCCGTCCGTCTTCGCGTTCGTCGATGGCCAACTCGATGTATGTTCCGGCCAGGTGCGCACGCACTTCGTCGTCGGCTTTGCCCGAGTCCAAGGCTTGCTCACGCAGTGCGATCGCCTTGCGAAAGGCAATCTCGGCTTCGCTCCGCTTGCCGAGGTTACGCTCGAGAAAGGCCAGATCGACATAACTGGCTGCGGCCGCAGCGGATTCCTCAGGGCGCGCAGCGGCTAACTGCTCTCGGACTTCACACAATCGCTTTCGAGTTGCTAGCGCTTCAACAAGTTTTCCACGGCTTTGATAAGCTGAGGCCAGTAGTTGATAGGTCGCCGCCAGGCTCTGCTGGTATTGCGCCTCGGTCGGTTGTTCGCGAATTAACTGCTCGCGAACCGCGATCGCTTTCCGGTACGCTAGAACTGCTTCCTCCGCCGGCAGCAAATAGCCGAGATCGACGTAGCTGGCGGCAACGTCGTTGCGGTACTTGCCCACGTTAGGATGCTCGGCGGCAAGCTTTTCACGAATCTCGAGCGCGCGCCGGTGCGAGGCCAGTGCGTCAGCAGCCTTTCCCTGGCTCTGCTGCGCGAGCGCGCGCTGGACGTAGCTCCAGCCCAGGTCTTCCCGATAGTCGCGGTCCTGCGGTGCTTCTCGCACAATCTGTTCGCGAAGGTCAATTGCCGTTTGAAATGACTTTTCCGCCTCCCCGCCTTGCTTCAAGTCGCGCTGAAGTACGCCCAGATCGACGTAATTCTGCGCCAAGTTAGCTCGGTAAGTGATGACATTCGGGTGCTCTTCCACAAGGCTTGTGCGAATCGCGAGTGCCTCGCGTTGCGAGGCGTCGGCTGCGGACGTCTTGCCTAGGTCGCGCTGGGCCAAGGCGAGGTGGGCATAGGCCCAGGCCAGATCACTCGAATAGTCAGCACCTTTGGGGGCGTCCCGCACGATCGGCAGGCGAATCGCGAGCGCTCTGGTGAAAGCGGTCTCGGCTTCGAGAGCGTGGCGTTCATCGCGCTCGATAGTGCCCAGTTCGACATAGCTGCCCGCCAAGCGGTTTGCATATTCCAGGATCGTGGGGTGGGCCGAGACCAATGACTCGCGGATTGCAATCGCGCGACCGCGCGACGTAGTGGCGTCGGCAAATCTCTTCGCCTTGTGCTGCGCTGTCGAAAGTTGATCGAGGCAAGCTGCGAGACCATCTTGATAGTGACCGATTTTGGGATGGTCGTCGGCCAGTTGCTGCCGGATTTTTACGGCACTCTGAAAGAGTGGAATCGACTCGTCGTACTTTCCCTCCTCGAACAGCACATAGCCAAGATTAAGGGGCACGACCCAGGCCGTGGGGTTTTGGGCCAGCGTGTCTTCGAGCAGTGTTTGCCGATCTTGGAAGGCATGCGTCCGTCGCTGGGCGACGAGCGCCAAAATGGCGAGTAGACAGCAACCTCCGAACCAGCCCAGCCTTTGGCGCGACGGCATAAAATAACCGTTTGTCGTCACCAAGAGTGCTGCCGCCAGAGCGATCAAGGCAATGCTGGCGTGATATTGAAAATGATCAGCGACAAACGAGTACTGAAATGGATAGACGTTGAAGAAACCCAATGCCGGGGTAAGCACCCCCACGAAAATCAGCACTGCAGCCAGAGGGCCTCGACCGATGCGGCGACGTGCCAACCAAAGGGTAACGATCGCTCCGACGGCGGATGCCGGGAACAGATATTGCCACGCGACGCTCGCATCAATGATCCAGCGCGGATAGAAGAAGATTAGCGGATGCGGCCAGGCCAGTTTTCCCGCGTAAAACCATACGGCGCGTCCCGCGATCAATACGCGCTCAAACGGGGACAAATTCCAGCTTTCGCCGACGGCCCCGACCTGAGTCTCCTCCAGCGAAATCGTAACGGCCGAAAGCGCTAGTCCCAGGGCGAAGAAGGGAAGCAGACTCGCTGCCTCGCGCCACGAAAATTTTCCCTGCTTCCACCAATAAATTACCAGGAGCACGGCGGGAACCGTGGCCGTGACGGTTTTGCTGAGCAAAGCTGCCGCGTAAAGAACGAACGCTAGGGCGTAGTACGCCCCGTTGGTGCGTGTTCTCGCATTGTCCGTCGCCAGCGAGGTCTGTGGCGTCGGAGGCGCGAACCGTAAATAGGCCAGCATTGAGCCCAGAGCGAAAACGCACGACAGCACGTTCTTTCGCTCGGTGATCCAGGCGACGCTCTCGACCTCGACCGGATGGACCGCGAAAAATGCCGCTGCGAGCCAGGCGCCAGGCACTGCAAGGCGCACGAGAAGCCGCCAAACGAGCAATGCTGCGACCGCGTGCAGCAACAAATTGTCAATGTGATAACCGCGAGGATTCAGGCCCCAAAGCGCGTGCTCGATCCAATACGAGGTGTGGACAAGCGGATAGTATTGTGGCGTTGCGGCTGGATCAGACCAGATGGCGTTCAATCCTGCCGGGGATGAGAGCGTGCCGTTTTCTTGTACATAGTCGTCATCATCCCAGACAAACCTGTTGCCGAGCGTCGGCCAATAGACGATCGCCGTCAGTAGCACAAAAAGTACGCCGGGCGCCCATGAATAATAATTCAGCATCCGCGACGGCGGTCGCGGGACCGATGCGGACTTTCGAGACTGCTTCATGGTCAATCAGGCGCAGAATGCATTGCCTCGGAATTGAAGGTGCCAGCTCGAGAAAAACACACAATCGGACGGCCAGAACGGTTTCGCCGATGGCACTCCCTTAAACTAACCTGAATCTCCGCGAAGCAATATGCAATGTCCCAGGTATGGTTGTAACGGAAATTCCGTCTGGACGATGGGGGCGAAACATAAGGGAAAGGCTTCTAACTCCTGGCTGCCTGTGATCTGGCGGCGGCAGGTGTGCTCGCGCGAGTACGCCGCGCGGAGAGCCGAAGAGAACTGCGAAAACTGGCCGGCAAGAGGTGTGACGTGGCGTGGCGGCGTTCGAGGTAGGCGGTTCGCTCGATGCAGGGCGATCCACCGATTCTATCTTTCGAACCGCTTCACATTCGCAACGCGAAACACATCGCTCGTTGCGAGGACCGATGCCACCGGTACACCTTGTCGGTGTGGGCGTTGCCGTGATGGCAAATCCTCGGGCGCTAGTCGGCCACTGGCCGAAGGTGCGGACGCAATTTGAGGGCGCGGCAAACCGCAATCCACTGCCCGTCAGTCGACGGTCGGCTTGGGTAGCGTTACGCGGCGGCCTTCACGAGCCGATTCCAGTACGGCCGCGGTCCAATCGTATAGCGGTAGCGCCGCCTCGGCAGGTGAGATTGTCGGTTGCCGGCTATGAATCGCGTCGATGAATGCACTATCGGGCGAGCCCTCAGGCAGCGGATCAGGCACGAGTTCGACGCGGTTCTCTTTGGCTCGCCATAATTGTTCGCCGCGTACCATCAGGTCGGCGTTCTGGCAGTGGAAGTGAATATCCTCGCGCCAATGATTGGCATCGCCGACAAAATGGGCATTGAGCCCGGCGCCGCCGGATAGAGCGGCTATCACCTGCGTGACGATTTCCACTCGGTTGCCGCGCTTGTCGCTTATTGCGAAGAGCGATTCAACCTGTTGCCCCGTTACGTAATGCACAACGTCGACCTGGTGACTTCCAGCATCGCCGAAATATCCGGCGCCGACATTCGGATCGTCGCGCCATGTGCCAGTAATTCCTTGTTGCCAGCGCTCGCACACAAAAATGTGGGCCTGCCTGAGGGGGCCGTAGTAAGCGGCATTTTCGGTCAACTCTCGCCTCGCGGTCAGGTAGATCGATTTGTAGCGCCGCTGATAAGAGATAGACAGGATCCGCCCCTGCTGGCGATGTCGTTCGATCAGGTCGATGATTTGCTCACGTCCCGAACAGAGCGGCTTTTCGCACAGCACGTCCAGTCCATGGTCGAATGCCGTGCAGACTTGTTGATAGTGCAATGGCGTCGGTGAGCAGATCACGGCGGCATCTAGCCGGTGGCGCCCGATCGCTGCGATCGGGTCGGTCTCGATCGCAGCTTGCTGTGTGAATTCCGACGCCAAGGCCTCGGCCGCTTGCGGATTGGGATCGCAATAAACCACGATTTGCCCGCGCGGATCGGCCTGGAGACGCTGAGCGTGTAAGCGACCGACGAACCCGCAACCAATCAATCCGAGGCGAATTTGAGACATCACACTCCTGCCGAGATCGGCCCACCTTGACCGTTCTCCATGAAATCCTGGTCCCCTGGACGGTCCTCAGTATCCGAATCCGGCGATGGCCGACAAGCGGTGCGTTGGCCCTCGACGATCTCGGTTCCCGGCCGGGATAGCCGCTGTGGGCCATAGGGTTCAACGTATTGCGACTCGGTACCCACCGGAACTGCCAGGTCCGACGGAACTATCTAGCGGTCAGCGGTGTTCAATCCATGCGGACCTATGCGTCCGCAGTACCCCCCCCTGGCAAAAGGATCGGGAATGCGACGGAATGGCATAGCTCGGAAGTGCGGAATTCCCCTCGTAACGGGGGCTGCCGTCGCGCTGATGTGCAGCGTTGGTGGTTGGACTGTTGCCCAGGGGGATGAGGGGGCGAATCAGATTGTCCCGGCAAAGCTAGCTGTCTCGGAATTTGCCCGAGCAATCGACGATCGACTGACGGTCGAGATCCCCGGCCAACCTGGCGCAGTCCCTACCCCGATCATCGATGACGAGGCTTATTTGCGGCGAGTGTCGCAGGACCTGATTGGCGAACTCCCAAGCCCGGAAGAGATCACGGCCTTCGTTCTGGACCATTCTGGCGATAAACGTCCCAAGGCCGTCGAGCGGCTGCTTGCCGACCCTCGTTACGGAGAAAACTGGGGCCATTACTTCCGCGATGTGATTCTCTATCGCCGTACGGACGATCGCGCGTTGCGGATGGGGCCGGCCGTCGATAGGTACCTGGCCGAGCAGTTCAATAAGGGAACCGGCTGGGACCAGATCGCGCGCGGCTTCATCACCGCCGAGGGAGACATTCGCGATAACGGCAATACCGGTCTGATCATGGCGCAGATGGGGCAGGCGGCCGAGATCGCCGCCGAGACGGCTCGCATCTTCCTGGGCATCCAGATCCAATGTGCGCAATGCCACGATCATCCGACCGATCGTTGGAAACGCGAACAGTTTCATGAGTTGGCCGCGTTCTTCCCGCGTGTTGCCATACGACCAGTTCGCGAGGGTGACAAGCGGGTCAGCTTTGCCATCGCGTCGCGCGATGCCGCTCCGCGCAAGGTGCCCAAAAACGCGAAGGCGAAGAACGATCCCGAACACTATATGCCGGACCTGAAAGATCCGAGCGCCAAGGGAACCTTAATGGCGCCGGTCTTCTTCGTCAGCGGACAAGAGTTACCCGTTGGCACGAAGGACGCCGACCGCCGCCAGGAATTGGCCAACTGGATCACGTCAGATTCGAATCCTTGGTTCGCTAGGGCGTTTGTGAATCGCATATGGGCCGAACTAGTAGGCCAGGGCTTTTACGAGCCGGTTGATGATCTGGGGCCCGATCGCAAGCCTTCGGCGCCGCAAACGCTGGAACGTTTGGCCAAGGAGTTCGCCGGTCATGGGTATGACGTGAAATGGTTGATCAGCACGATCATGGCGACCGAGACCTATCAGCGCGAAACCCGTTCGCGCCACGATGATGACGCAACGCCGTTTGCGGCCAGTTGCCCACAGCCGTTACGGGCAGATCAGGTATTTGATGCCGTCGCCGCGGCGCTCGACATCGATGAAGGGAGGTTCGGCCCGCCGGGCTTAGATTCTGCGCAGCGGGGATTGCGCGGGCCACGCGTCGAGTTCAGCCGTACGTTCGGCTTTGATCCCAGTGCTCCGCGCGACGAAGTCGGAGCCTCGATCCCGCAGGCGCTGTTGATGATGAATTCGCCAATGCTGAATCGGGCGATCGCGGGTGGCAGCGCGAGCACGATGCTGGGTAAGTTGCTGGCCGACAAAGCCGACGACGAGACGATCGCTACCGAGCTATACCTGCGCTGCCTAGCACGCGAGCCGAATCCGGTGGAATTAGCCACGTGCCTGTCTTACATCAGCTCGACCAACAATCAGACCGAAGGGTTTGAAGACATCTTGTGGGCGTTACTGAATTCGACCGAGTTCACCCATCGCAAATAACCTTCCGGGCGAGACGGGCTTACTTTCCCCGGCCTTTCTCTCCTCGACTTCACGTGCAACAAGGGCTGACGCATGAACCTTTGGCAGCATCACATGGGCGTGCGTGTCAATCGCCACGGTGTGATTGGACGCCGTGATTTTCTGCGTGGTGTTTCGTTGGCAAGTGCCGCGGCTGGGGTGCTCAGTTGGAAGGATTTGGTGGCAGCCCGGGCTGACGAACTGCGCTCGCAAGGGATGGCCTGCATCTTGCTCTTCATGCGCGGCGGCCCCAGCCAATTCGAGACATTTTCGCCCAAACCGGAACATGAAAACGGCGGCGAGACCAAGGCCATCGACACAGACGTGCCGGGCATTCAGATCGCCCAAGGCATGCCGCGCATGGCAAAGGTTATGCAAGATGTGGCCGTCATCCGCTCGATGACCACGAAGGAGGGTAATCATGCTCGGGCGCAGTTCCTGATGCATTCCGGCTACGCGCCGACTCCGACAGTGAAGTACCCCTCGCTGGGATCGATCGTGGCCCATCAATTGGCCGATCGGAATTTCGAGCTTCCGTCGTTCGTCCGCGTCGGGGACCGCGGTAGTGACGGGGGGGGCGGGCTGCTGGGAGTCGAATATGACGCGTTCGTGATGGCCAATGCCGAAGCTCCGGCGAACACCAAGTTGCCAACCGCGGCGCCGCGCTTTACGCGCCGCTTGGGTTTGCTCGCGCAATTGGAGAGCAGCTACGCATCTGGTGGTGCTGATCGTGAGGTGGCCGATCACCAAAAACTGTATGACAAAGCAGCCCGCATGGTCACGAGCCGTAAGATGGAGGCGTTCTATCTCGATCAAGAGTCGGACGCGACGCGCGAACGGTACGGCCGGACCGATTTCGGCTCGTCCTGCCTGCTCGCCCGCCGGCTGGTCGAATCCGGTGTGACCTTTGTCGAAGTGAATCACGGCAACTGGGATACGCACGATAACATCTTCGAGCGGACCACGAACTTGTGCGGCCAGATCGACCAGCCAATGGCGGCGCTGATCGCCGATCTGAAAGAGCGCGGCATGTTGGACAAGACGCTCGTCATCTGGATGGGCGAATTCGGCCGTACCCCTAAGGTGAATCCCCGCGGTGGTCGTGATCATTTTCCAAGAGCATTCAACGTAGCCATGGCCGGGGGTGGTATCCGCGGCGGGCAAGTGGTCGGTCACACCGATGCCGGTGGTGACGCTGTGACCGATCACCCCGTCAGCGTGCCCGATCTATTCCAAACTTTCTGCAAGAGTTTGCGAATCAATCCGGCGATCGAGAATATGAGCGCCATCGGTCGGCCGATAAAAATCGTCGACGGCGGCCAGCCGGTCAGCCAGCTATTCAGCTAACGGGATTTCTTGCTGAATCGCGGAAAGGGCCGAGTCAAATGCCGGCCCCAGGTCGTATTTCCGCGCGAACGGCGAATTTCGAGGCGGTTGCCGGTATGTGCCCCCAGTGGTAAAAAGGGCACGCGATCGCGTAGGCGGTGTGCGCGGCCGGCGTCGAGCCGTGTCCGCATGTTTTCGGCCGTCGATCCGTTTTCCCCTTCACTTGCATGAGCGAACTTCCGGCTATCGAGCGGTTTGTGGCCAGCACAGGCCAGCGCATTTACCGCATTCCTTGCGAAGCCTTTCCCAATTTTATCGCCTACGTTTATTTGTTGTTCGATTCCGGTCCGCTAACGCTGATCGATACCGGAAGCGGCTACGGCAATTGCAACGCCCAGGTGCTGAAGGGGCTCGAGGCGGTGCGCACCGACTTCGGCGAGCCCGTACAAGTCAGCGACATTCGCCGCATCCTACTGACTCACGGGCATATCGACCATTTCGGCGGTGTGTCGCACCTGCTGGAGCTGACCGGCGCCGAGTTGGGAATTCACGTCCTGGATCGTTGGGTGCTGACGGCGTACGAAGAGCGCGTAATCGTCGCCACTCGGGCGCTGAAGACGTATCTGCAGCGGGCTGGTGTGGACGCCGCGCTCGAAACCATGCTGATGGAGATGTACGGATTCTCGAAGAAGCACGTTCGCAGTGTGCCCGTCGATATCACGCTGGCGGATAACCAGGAATTCGACGGGATGCGGTTCATCCACACGCCGGGGCACTGCCCAGGCCAGGTATGCATCGCGATTGGCGACGTGCTGATCAGCGCCGACCACATCCTTAGCCACATCACCCCGCATCAGGCCCCGGAGAGCATCACCGCCTATACGGGCTTGGGGCATTATCTGGAAGCCCTGGAGAAAGTCCGTCGGATACCCGGCTTCGAACTCGCCCTGGGGGGGCACGAGATACCGATCAACGACGTCTACACGCGAATCGAAGAAATCCGCACCAGCCACGAGCGCAAGCTGGATCGTGTCATCACCACGATCTCCGAGGCGCCGCAGCCTGTGACGATCAGCGACATCACGCAATCGATGTACCCGCGGGTGATCGGCTTCAACACACTCTTGGCGCTCGAGGAAGTGGGTGCGCACGTCGAATACTTGTATCAGCACGGGCAGTTACACGTGACGAACCTGGACGAAGTGCAAACCCACGTCAGCCCGGCATTGCGTTACCGCGTTGCGTGAAGATGCGGTGCGTATATTTCGAGGCGGTCGTCCTCGGCCAATTTTCTACGTGCCTCGGTCACTCCGTGGTTAATCCTCCCGAGCATTAAGGCAGACGATGACCTGGCAAGGCCTCGACGGTCACGACGATGTGGTCGGCAAGTTTCGCGCGATGCTCGCGCGCGGGCGCCTTGCACATACATTTTTATTTGTCGGACCGGCCGGCGTCGGCAAACGCAGCTTCGCCCTTCGATTGGCGGCCACACTGTTATGTCCAAACCGCCCGGTCGAGATGCTCGATCCTTGCGGGCAGTGCGGCAGTTGCTTGCAAGTCGCGGCTGGCACGCATCCTGATTTGCTCGAAGTGCGCAAGCCCGCGGACAAGAGCTTCATTCCGCTCGAGCTGTTCATTGGCCCCAAAGAGAAGCGAATGCAGCAGGGGTTGTGTCACGACATATCGCTGAAGCCGTACATGGGCGGCCGTCGCGTGGCGATCATCGATGACGCCGACCATTTGAACGAAGAGGGGGCCAACAGCCTGTTAAAGACATTGGAAGAGCCGCCGGCCCGCTCGGTACTGATTTTGATCGGGACGAGTCTGGATCGGCAGTTGCCTACGATTCGTTCGCGCGCTCAAACGATGAGATTTCGCCCGCTGCCTGTCGAGGTCGTGGCCCAACAGCTCATAGCGCGCGGTATTGCAAACGACGAGGCGACCGCCGAGCAGCTCGCCCGCTACAGCGGCGGCAGCGTGACACAGGCGGCTGAGCTGGCGGACCCTGAACTTTGGCAATTTCGCGATATTTTGTTTGCCCAACTGTGTGAGGGAGCGTTCGACAGCGTGGCATTCGCCAAGACCTTGGTGACGTTCGTTGACGCAGCCGGCAAGGAAGCATCCGCGCGCCGTGCGCGGATGCGGCTGGTGATTGGTTTTGCCGTCGAGTTCTATCGCGAGTTGTTGCGGACAATGTCCGGGGCGCGTCTGGCGGACGACCAGGTCCGCGATGAGGTGACTCGTGCTGCGGCCAGCGGCCGGTTCGCACAGGTCGACGTGGGGGCGCTCGTCGATCGTTCGATCGAGACGCTAGGGCATGTCGACCGCAACGCCAACCAGTCGGCACTGTTGGAATGCTGGCTGGATGACCTGGTGCAACTGGCGCAGACACGCGCCATCTCGGTTGCCTAACGCTCGATTCGAATTCGCTGAGCCGCTTCGGCTGCAGGAACGAGTGCTCTCGGGACTATTATTCTCTTCTCGATCCCTGCAGGGTCAGCACTAAGTTGCGGGCCGTCGCGTGATCGCGGTGCTCGCACAAATAAATTCCTTGCCATGTCCCCAGGCAAAGTTTTCCTGTGCCCACCGGGATGCTGACCGAACTGCCCAGGAGAGCCGCCTTGATGTGGGCCGGCATATCGTCGGGACCCTCGGCGGTATGCTCGTAGGGGAAGTGCTCCGGGGCGAGCGTATCGAAAACGCGCTCCATGTCCGACGGCACATCGGGATCGGCATTCTCGTTGATTGTCAGCGAGGCCGAAGTGTGCTGGATGAAGACGTGTAACAGTCCGACGTCGATCTCGGACAACTCAGGCAGCGCGGCGAGAATGGCACGCGTGATGAGATGAAAGCCGCGGCCCTGTGGCGGCAAGCTTATCATTCGTTGTACCCAGTTCATCGTTGCATCCTTTCGGTGCGAATGCGTTGTGCTGCGCCTTACCACATCCACATCGAGAAGTTGGCGACAGCAGCCTGTTCAAAGCAATCTTCAATATTGAATAAACCTATCCACAGCGCGAATCGCAGCCGCGGAGAACTCGTTTTCGCGGTAATTTGCGATTAAAAACTGCGATTATCAATCGACATCGCTCGATACGTTTGCATCCTAACCAGTTAATCTTTTCCTGTTATCCGCATGCGCCTGGTATTATTTTTTTTCGCGCGCTTGACTCGCGCGCACGGGCCACGAATAATGACGTGCTTTAGTACTGTTTGCACGCCTGCACCCGGTACGTGGGAGTTTGTTGTACGACTTCCGAAGTTGCCCCGGCGAAAAAGAGCCGGCCTAGCGACTGACGACTACCATGGGTGCCCCCAGCCTTGATTTGCCGGTCTCGTTCATTGATGCGTGCTAAGCCACGCGAAACTTAACGAACGCCAGTCCGGCATCCCGCCCGAGTGTTTTTCACAGCGATTGTGGTTTGCGATATTCTTTTTCTTTGACGTTGATTGTCGGAAGGTAGGTTTGAGAGCGATGCGGAATGTATTCGAAGCGATCATGGAGTTCGGCCACGACGAGGACTTCGCCCCGGTTGAGACGAATGAGTTCGTGCCGACCGAGGCGCCGGCCGGTTCGACCGAGAAGCTAGACATACTCGCACGTCGGATTGCGATGGGCTTGCCGTTGTGGCACCCCGAAGATCGTCCGGACTATTCCGGTCTGACCGGTGCGGTACGTCCACGCGAGTAATTTCCTCGCGAATTGCTTGAGGAACGCCAACGCCACTGGTGCGCACCCAAGCCATTCATGACGACGACTTAAGAAACGGCCCAGCCTGCGCTACTTCGAAGCGCTTGCCTGGGCCGTCTGCGTTTTGTCGAAGGCGGCTTTCTCTTCCGCGGCCTTGGCGGCGGCACTCGCGGCTGCCGCGGCAGCGTCAGCTGCCACTTTGGCGGCGGCCATTTTTTCGGCCAACGACTTATCGGCGGCAGCCTTGTCGGCCGTCACCTTTTCCAGCTCGGCTTGCACAGCTTTCAGTCGATCTGCCACCGCCGTGGCCGCGGCAACCTTCTCGTCGGCTGCCTTTTGTGCGTTAGCCAACTCGGCGTTTGCGCTTTCGGCGGCAGCCTTTGTGGCCGCGGCCCGAGCCGCCTCGGCGTCTGCCGCCATCGCCAGTGTAGGCGGATTGCTGGCGAGCCGATTCACCAGTGCCCCATCGGCCGCGTTCCACAGGCGAATTTCACCTGTCCAGTCTCCGGCCGCAATGCGGCCGCCGTCGTGAGTGAAGACCGCACGCAGGGCGATGTCGCCAAAGGCCTCTAGCGCGCGCTGCTGAGCGCCGTTTTGATCCCAGATCTTGGTCGTCTTGTCGCGGCCGCACGAGACCAGTCGGCCATCCATGGCAAAGTTCACGGATAGGCTACCGCCCGGGTGCGCGTTCCAGTTCTTGACCTGCTGTCCTTGCTCCATCTCCCACAACTTCAGCGTGCCATCCTCGCTGGTGCTGGCCAAAATATTGCCGTCGATCCGCCAACTGACTCCGCTGATCGCGGCCGTGTGCCCCTTCAGGTTTTGATACTCGCGCGCCGTGTCGGCCTCCCACACGAACATGCCGCCGTTGCGGTCGGCCGTGGTCAGCAGCACGCCGTCTGGGCTGTACTCGATGGCCGTGATCCATTCGGTATGCTTGCGAATTTCGTGCAGCTGGGCGCCGTCGGCCACGTTGAAAATCTTTACCACCCGGCGCGGACCGCCGAGGGCGACTTGCGTGTGGTCGTCATTGATGTCGGCGGCCAATACAGTGTCCAACTCGTCACCGATCTCGGTGATACGTTGGCCCGATTTCACGTCGAACAGCACGACCCGGCCTGACTGCCCGTCGCGGCCGCCTCCGGCCAAGAGCACCGTGCCCGAGCGGCTGAAGCGGAGCACCTGCGGCATCCCCTCCGGGAAGGGGAGCACGCCCAGTAGTTGGGCCGTGTCCGTGTTGTACAGCACGATTTGCTTTTGCCCCGCGACGGCAATCAGCGGAGCCCAGGGACTTGAGGCCAGCGCCGTCACGGCTGACGGGCGGGCGGTATAAATCGACGGCTGCTTGGACAAGCCCTCGGGCATCGGCGGCGGCCCCTCGGGCTTGCCGGCGCCGGCGGTTGCCTTCATTTCGATCTTGGGCTTCGCTTTCACCTTGGCGGTCGAGCCGGCCTTTTCGAGTGCGCCCAGCGTGATCCATTGCTTCAACGTGGCGAGCGTTGCCTCGGGCAGTTTGTCCTGCTTTGGTGGCATCTCGGGCGTTTCTTCGTGCGCGACGAGCTTCCACAATCGAGAGCTATCGGCGTCCCCCGGCTCAATCACGGCGCCGCTGGCCCCGCCGCGCATCATGGCGGCGTAATTGTCCAGCCGAAGGTCGCTCTTGGCCGTATCGGGACCGTGGCACGTAAAGCAGTGCTGACGAAAAATCGCTTGCACATGCTCTTCGTAGGTGACCTTGGCCTGTGCCTTGTCGTCCGGCTTGGCCTCTTCGGCGAAAGCGGAGTGCGGCGTCAGCGAAAGGACAACGGCCATCGCGATAGCGAGGATGAACCAATGTGCAGAATGCCTGGAAATCAGCGACATGATCGAGAACGCTCGATGTTTAATGGTTGAACAAGAATTCCCGCGAGTTGAGCACCGCCCAGAAGACGTCTTCCAGCCCCTTTTGCGGGGCAGGCTCAGCTGCCGTGATGGCCAACAGCTTTTGCGTTTCGTCAGGGGTTGGTTTGCGCGAAAGGGCGCGGACGTAAATCGTCTCGATGATCTGCTCGGGGGTCCGGCCGGCTTCGAGCATGCGCTTGATCGCGCCGCCGTCGCGGACCTTGGTTTCGACCGTATCGCCGTTAAGCAAATGCAGTGACTGTGACAGCGTGGGATCGGTTTTTACTTCGCAGATGCCGACTGTGGCCCGATTCGAGCGGCCAAAGGTCGTCAGGAAGTATGTCGAGCCGTTGCCGTCGGCGATCTGTACGGCTTTCGCTCCCAACGGAAGTCCGCCGAACTTATCCTTGGTTTCGGTGACCTCGCTGACACAATCCAGCAAGTTTTCTGCGCGAATGCGACGGATGCGAGCATGGGCGAAATTCAATTCGTCCGCCTCGTTGCTGGCATTCTTTTGGCTGGAACGCTGGTAGGTTTGCGAGTTGCAGATATCGCGTACCAGTTGCTTGAAGTCGTAGTTGTACTGCGTGAAGCGATCCCCGAGCGCCTGGAACAATTCCGGATTGCTGGCTGGGTTGCTGACGCGAACATCATCGATCGGCTCGACAATGCCCACGCCGAAGAAGTGCGCCCACACGCGATTGGCGACGCTGGTGGCGAAGTACGGATTTTCGGGCGAGGCCAGCCACTTGGCCAAAACAACGCGGCGATCCTGGCCGGCCGTGTCTGGCGCGGCGCCGCCCAGGAATTTCGGCGGCATGACGCGCCCGCCCACCGGATGCGTCACTTCGCCGCCGCCGGTGTTGAAGATGATCGTCTCGCGGTAGTCCTCGCCGGTCTTTCGTCCAATTTGCGAGAAAAACGCGGCGAAGCTGTAGTAGTCGTTCATCGTCCAGCGATCGAACGGATGGTTGTGGCATTGGGCACATTGCGTGCGAATGCCCATGAAGACCTGGGCCACGTTCTCGGCCGTCTTCAGCGTATCGCGTTCGATTTGGTAATAGTTCGTAGCGGCGTTCGTGAATGTGCCGCCGTTGGCACCGAGCAACTCTTGCACCATCAGGTTCAAGGGCATGTTGCTCGAGATGCGCTCGGTGAGCCAGTTCGAATACAGGAACATCGACTTATAGCTGACGTCGATCGTGCTTTTGACCATCAGCAGCTCGGCCCATTTCATGCCCCAGATTTCAGAGAATTCTTTGCGCTGCAGTAATCGATCAACGAGTTTGGCTCGCTTTTGCGGATCGCCGTCACCGAGAAACTCGATGTACTCCGCCTCGGTCGGCAGTATGCCGGCGATATCGACCGTGGCCCGACGCAAAAATACTTCGTCACTGCACAATTCGCTGGGGAGCATCCGCAGCTTTTGCAGCTTCGCGTTGACCAACTCGTCGATGTAATTTGCCGGTTGAGTGGCCGGCGGGGTGTATTGCAAATCCTTCGGTAGGACCAGCACCTGGCTGCCGACAGTGTGCGTCTCGAAGCGGGCCATGACGAACGCTTCGCCACGTTTGGCGGCCGTGACCAGGCCGTCGGCATTGATCGGGGCGGAATTGTCGTTATTCGTAAGGAACACGGCCAGATTCGTGACGTCGCGATCGGTACCGTCGGAATACTTGGCCCGGGCGATGAACTGCTGCGTGGCCCCTTCGCCTTCGAGTACGACTTGTCGGGGGTAAACTTCCACGGCCAACACCTTCGGTACTTCACCAGCATCAAGCGGCGCGCCGGCATCAAGCCAGCGAACGAGCGTCTGCCCATAGGCGCTGTCGA
This sequence comes from Pirellulales bacterium, assembly GCA_036499395.1. Lineage (NCBI taxonomy): Bacteria > Pseudomonadati > Planctomycetota > Planctomycetia > Pirellulales > Pirellulales bacterium. The sequence continues at coordinate 45,521 of DASYDW010000001.1, read as the reverse complement.
GGTCGAATCGCTTGCCGCCCGTGTGCGGAACCGTGCCGACAGCCTTTTCGATCAGCAGGCTTTCCTGGGGAAGAGCCAAGTTGATACGCCGATAGCTGAATTCGCGAGTCAGCCGAAAATGGTCCCCATCGGGATCGAAGCCGAAAAGCGACAGGCGAAAGCCGTCCTTGCCGCGGGCCGCTCCGTGACAACTCCCCGTATTACAGCCGGATCGCATGAAGACCGGCATCACGTCGAGCTTAAAGCTGATCGCGCGATCGACCGTGGCCTGCTTGACCGTGACGGGAACCTGCAACGACTTGTCAGCACAAACCACTTCGAGCGTTGTTTCGCCGTCGGCCGCGGGGTACACCACCGCGCCATCGAAGCGAACCAGTGCTGGATTTGCCGGCTTGAATTGCGATTGCGCCGTTACGTCGAGCGTGACGCCGTCGGTGCGCGTCGCCACGACGATCATCCGCTGGCTATCGCGGGCTGTGGAAAGCTCGACGTCGGGCGGGAAGACCTCGATCTTAGCGACGGTCGCATCGGCCGATGCAGAGTTTGCACTAAGTGCGATGCACAATGCCGTGCCCACGATCAAGGTGTGTAGAAAGCATCGGTTCACGGTGCGATAGGCGATGTCAGTCACGATCGGTCTCCTGCGGGGCATCCTGCAAACGCTTTCGATTTCGAATCACAATTAGGACTGTGCCGGCGTGCCAGATCAGTTATCCGGCAGGCTTGGCGTCCGTTGCGGTGGCTTCGGCCGGCTTAGCCGCCTCGGCTGCGCCAGTGGCTTGTTGCTTTGCGGCTTCTTTGGCCTTTTGACGATCCAGACGCAATTGCTCTAAGCGGGTCAATCGCTTTTCGGAGGGCTTATCAGCTGCCGGCATCGGCATCGGGGCCGCTGCAGCAACTGCTGGCTCGTTCGCTTTGGGGGGCAACGGTTCGTCAACGCGGAGCTCGCCGCCGCCGATCATGTGCGTGATCGGTTCGCCTTGAGCGACGATCGTTACACGCGAGAGCAACGTCTTGTGTTTGCCGGCCGGCGAATTGCCCGTTGTCTTGACGTGGAACAACAGTTCTTTTGCGTCCTTGTTGATCTCGCCCGGCACCGAGGTAACTTCGTTCGGCAAGCCCAGCAATTCGACCTTTGCGCTGCCGTCGAAGTCCTTGTTCTTCGTGACTGCGATCACGACGTCGGTTTCTTTCCCTTTTTCAACGGCCGCGGCCGTGTAGGCGAGAGCGACGAACGGTTCGGCGATTTCCAGATCGGCCAATTGCGAGGAAACCTGCACGGTCCCGTTGCCGACCTGGGACGACGCGAGGACGGCAATCTTCCAGTTACGCACTTCGGCGCCACTGTTCGCCGTCAGAGGCAGAATGACCTCGTCTTTTCCTTCGGGAATCGCGACCGAGCTGGGCGAGCCGATGCCGGGCGGGTTATAGAGCATCGCGATCGTGATCGGCGTGGTGAAACCTTCCTTGCGCGTCGCTTTGATCTTCAGATCCATCGAGCCGTCGCGGACGATCGGCACCTTGGGCTGGATGATCTCGATCGAGTAAGGGACGGCCTGCGTCAGTGAGACGGCCATTCTTTCTGCGGAATGTGTCCAGACGTTAATGTTGTTCTGGCCACGGACCATCGAGGTCGTTTGCTCGAGATGCCCCTCGATGTTCTGGTTCGGGTCTTCATGCTTGCCAACGACATCAGCCAGGCGACCGGCCAAAGGCGCGTCCGCCGCAGCGGTGAATAGAACGGGCACGATCGTTTGATTGGCCGGCATCGTGTCGGTTTGAATGGTCACGCCCGGCGGTAGATCCTTTACGTCGACGACCAGGTTGCCTCCGAAGTCAGCACGCGAGGCACTTACCAACGCGGCCGTCCGGTTGCCCTGCGGCACGTCGATCGTGATGTCGACAAACTGCGAGCGCTCGGGCAGGCCCATCACCAGCCGTGGCTTGACCGGAGTGATCTCGACACGATAGGCATAGTCGACGCCCCCCTTCTTCAGGTGATCCTGGACGTAAAGCACGTACTCGTCGTCCTCGGGGACGGCCAGGCGAAGGTAACTGTCGGGTCCGCCACTGTCGTCGTTGCCGGCCACGCCCGCCCCGCCAATGCGATTGATGTTCAGCACCGGATCAAGTGGCGAGCGAATGCCACGTGCCAAGACGCGCACGTCGAACTGCTGTCCCTTTTTGGCCGTGAACTTAAAGCAATCAACGTCGCCGGGCTGCGAGATCACGCCCGCCAAGGCCATGGGAGCTTCGCAGACGGTGGCCGTCGCAGGGTCGTTGTTCGGCTCGGCTTCGAGCTTGTTTGTCAGATCGCCGAGACGGAACACATTCGGCGACGGGGAGATGCCTTGTTCATCCTGGGCAAAGAAGCCGAACTTTTGAGTGGGTCCCGCGGGCAAAATCAGTTGTTGCGTCCGTTCGCCCGCCACGTCACCCAGATAGCGGACGTCGACGGTTTCACCGTATTTGCCCCCGGCGGGAATCGTCGCTCGAGGGCGCGGGAACCGACCCACGTGCAACCGATACATGCACGAGCCGTTGCCGCCGTAGGCCGTTTCGCGAACCTGAATGATGTATGCACCATCTTCGGGTGCGACTACGGCCGCGACGCCATCTTGCCAGACCAGGGCAGCGTCGTCGGAATTTGCCAACTCGAAGCGCTGCTTGTCGATGATCGCGACATAGGGATCGAAGAACGTGTAACCGAGGCGGATGCCCTCGATTTCGGCCGTAATACGTTCGCCCTTTTTCGCTTCGACTACGAAATAGTCGACGTCCTCGTTTTCAACGACTCCATTAACTGTGGTGCCAAGTTCAATCTTCTGCGGCTGGGCGAAGTCACTGTTCGGCTCGGCTTCCTTCGCCTCGGGCAGGGCGCCGACGTAAAAAGTTCGTAATTCGCTTGTGCCACTGGCCGTGCGAACGCGCATAGCATGCTGCCCTATCCGGCAATCTGGAGCTATCGCGAGCTTCACCTTCACGGCGTTGTCCACGGCCTCCAGGCTCTTTACCTCGATACCGGGCGAGTAGAAGAGAATCTCTTGAGCGTCAGCCAGGCGGGCACCGTTGAAACTGACTTCTGTTTCAACACCGCGCTGGGCGCCGACGGGCGTGATTGATCCGACGCTGGGGCTGGCGCCCTTCGCCATTGAGCCCAGGATTGTTGTGCCGATTAAGATCATCGCGCCGCATTTCGCGAGTGATCGCACCAGAGTCATGCTACTGCGCATGTTTTGCACCTTCTGACGAGTATGAGCGAGACCGGTCCCGATCAGGCATGGACTTCCGCAGCGCCTGCCTTCAGCACTGCAGAACCGCCTGCGTGAATCGCCTGTGAACTAAGCCAGCAGTTCCTTGCGCACCTGGCCGCCGTCGACGATTTCGATCGGACGATTTCCGGGGGCCATGAGCTCTTTGTCGGCCACGATTCCCAACTGATGATAGATCGTGGTCGCCAAATCTGGCGGCTCGATCGGGTCGTCCTCGGGCTCGCTGGCCACGGCATTCGAAGAACCGTAGATCGTTCCCCGTTTAACGCCACCGCCTGCGAGCACAACGCTGAACACCTTGGGCCAGTGGTCGCGTCCGGCGTTGGCATTGATTTTCGGCGTGCGGCCGAATTCGGTCGAAACCATGATCAAGGTGTCGTCCAGCTTCCCCATCCGGTCGAGGTCGCGGACAAGCGTCGAGAAGCCCTGATCGAAGCCTGGCAAGGCACCTCGCATGCCGGCGGCAATGCCGTTGTGCATGTCCCAGCCGGAATAGGTCAACGCGACGAACCGCACGCCGGCCGTGACCAGACGGCGGGCCATCAACATCCGTTGGCCCGCCTCGTGGCGGCCATATTCGTCGCGGATGGCATCCGGTTCGGCATCGATGTTGAACGCCTCGCGGGCTTCTTTGGAACTAATCAAGCTGTAGGCCCGATCGTAGAACGTGTCCATGGCCGTGATGGCGTCGGACTTCTCCTTCGCATGGAAGTAGTCGTTCACGGCGGCCAACGCCGACTTGCGACGATCGAAGCGAATCTCGTCAACGCCGCCGGCCATGTTCAGATCGCGAACCTGAAAGCCCTTCACGGCGGGATCGGATCCTAATCCGAAGGGAGCATACGACGAACTCAGATAGCCGGTCCCCGCGAATTCGTTGAGCTGATTGGGAATGCAGACGTAAGGAGGTAGGTTATTGCGAGGACCGTATTCGTGGCTGACCACGCTGCCCATGCTGGGGAAGACCAGCGCCGGCGAGGGCTTGTAGCCGGTGAACATGTTGTGCGTGCCACGCTCGTGGGCGGCTTCGCCGTGGGTCATCGAGCGGATGACGGTGATCTTGTCGGCGATCTCGGCCGTCTTCGGCAGCGATTCCGAAAAATGATGCCCGGGGATTTTCGTCGCGACTGAGCTTAGTTCGCCGCGGTATTCGATCGGTGCATAGGGCTTCGGATCGAACGATTCCTGATGCGCCATTCCGCCGGGCAAGAAGATGTGAATCACGCTCTGGGCTTTCGCCGAGATGTGCTCGTAGTTCTTCTGCTCGGCTTGAGCTTGTCGGACGCGGAGCAGTCCGGGCAAGGACAAGCCCATTCCGGCAGCGCCGACGGCAAGGAATCCACGACGACCAGTGCGAAGTCTAAACATCGAGTGATCTCCTAGAAAATCCGTGGTCCCAGGACGGCCAGCAAGGTCGCATCCGATCGACCTCTCTCTGAACCGCAGGGCGATTCGCTCGTTTTTTGACTCAATCAGGTGTGACAAGCCTGAGACCGGTCGCAGGTGTGCAAAAGGCGAGCCGGGCATCCAGGCGGTGGGCTGCGGGGGCGTGCCAGCAATGGGCATTTCCCCGCAAAAAGCGTAGCAGAGCGATCGTCCAGTTGTCAACGATTTGGGCCAAAATATGAAAATATGTAGATTTGATGATGCGTTCATGAGGTGATTATTTGGAAACGCGAGTAACGCCCCCAAACAAAAACTCGCATGGAGAGAAAGCGCGAGAGCCAGAATCCGCCTGAGCTAGATAGTCGAGCGGTGAGCGACCGGACAGCTCTGTACGCAGGGGAGTGCGCGTAAAATAAAAAAAGCCGGGCCGCAGAAAACTGCGGCCCGGCTTTAGTTTAAAAGGCGCTGCCTGTATTCACACAGGTGAAGGATCACATCAGGTTTAAGCGGAATTCGCCGGCATTTCGGCAGAATGCGGCAAATCGTGCGGACCTAAAGTGAGCTTTAACAACTCGCGCCTTCGATTTTCTCGTCGCTTGCTTTTAACGCAGCATTCGCCGCCGTCTCTAGTTCCTCGCGGAGAACCAACATATCGGCGGGGGCCTCGATGCCAAGGCGGACTTTATCTCGGCTGACTCGCACGACCGTGACGACGATCGAGTCTCCAAGTTTTATGCGTTCATTTTCGCGGCGCGACAGGACGAGCATGGCGACAACCTCCGTGTCGGTGATGATGGTGTACGTATGTATAATAACCGGCGTGGCATGTCAATGCCGCCGATCGTGACGCGCCGTCGATTTTCAAGGAATCGAATGGCGCGGATGTCGCTTACAGCCAGGGGCCTCCTCGCCTCAGGGCTTTCGGCAAACAGACGCACGCAACTGCCTAAGCGGCCGAAAGTTCGAGGCGGTGAGCCTCTTCAAGTTCGGCCTTCAAAAATCGCTCGCCCGTGGAGTCGTAGAACAGCACGGTATTGCGGTCGCTAACCCAAATTGCGGAGTACTTCGTCGCCCGGGGACCATGCAGGCAGTAGTAACGGCCGCATGGCAAACCCGACTTCGTCAGTACCAGCTCTGTCATCACATAGGCGTCTGCTTCAAGTTGTTCGTGATCGCAAATGGTTTGGCTGACAAATCTTCGTAAGTCGTCTAACGTGTCGATCCGCGGTGCGGTACACGCCATGATTGGTTATGTGCTCCTAGCTCGGCGTTGGCCATCTGGACAAAACGGGATGGACGACGCGGTCTGGTAGGTTGGCAGACTTGGTGACAGATATTGCTATCGGCAAAATAGGGTGTTCATTCTTTGGGAGTTATGCGCGATTTGGACAGAATGTGACCACTTTATCGAATCCTATAGGTGCCGCGGCGCAAAAGAGCACGTGCCAGCTTCCCCTCATCAAGAACACATAAGGATTGCGGGCACAGCGAAATGCGGTGCATGGGCACGCATTTCGTAACACGGCGCGTGCATACGAGCATGCGGTGGCACGGAAATGCGTGACGGTTGACGTTCGCCGTTATTGGTTACGGCCGCGCCTCTTGCGAATAGGCTTCAAAGGCCTTGGCGACACCACCATCGCTCTCGTTGCCGCGATGGAACAGGAAGCGATAACGCAGGGTGATCGATTCCCCTTGCGGCAGCGTGAATTCTCCCTCTTTCTCATCCTTCGAGCCGTGAAAATCGTGCAGGCCGAAGGGGTTTGCCGCGAACAGGCCGTAGTCGCGTACGTGCCAGTACGTGGGGAAACGGAAGCTGCTGGGATGATTCAAGATCGCGATGCCGACCGGATCGCCGTCGATGACACCGTGATAGTCGACCCACGGCGCTTGTTTACCCCAGGTCTTGGCGTCCTTGATGCCTTCACTATTGACGATTTCGCCGCGCGTACCGAGTTGCCGGGCGTCGAGTGCCGTCGGAACCCGCAACCCCATCGTCCCTTCTTTGGTATCGCCAAAGCGAACAGGGCCCTCGCTGGCCTTGAGCGTAATGTCGAAATCGATCACGCGACGATCGGCGTCACCGCTGAGGGTAACCGTGCGGATGTCCTCGAGTTGTTTCTTGCCGTCATAGCTGACCCAGTCGTTCGAGGTACTTATCGTGGCCTTGCCATCCGCGGCCTCGCACTTCAAGAAATCTCGATGGATCTGCTTACCGGTGGCGGGCGTTTCGCTCCAGAAGTCGATACCATTAACGCTGCCATGCGTGAACCACAGCGAGCGATGATGCGGATGGTCACGCTTCTCGGTTTGCACCATTTTCATAGGGTAGTTGCGAGTCATTTCGTGTCCACCGGGACCGATGATCGGCCACAGAATTGGCTTTGGACCGTTATGGATCAGGTAATCGGTGAATGGCTTGCCGTCGAGCGTGACATGTACGCCCCCGTCGAACTTCTCGACCGCGATGTCACCGGCAAATGCTGACGCAACTAGCGATGTCGTTGCGATCAGCAGGGTGGCTATTACGAAAAGCGGACGGCAAAGAGGCATCGCGAGACTCCTCGGAAAATCAGGGCAGGGCGGGGCATGATACGGCAGGCCAGCGCACGCCGGGCGTCAGCCAGAGGGCGCCCGCGCATCGTAACTTGCGCCACACGGCGATGCCAGAGCCCAGGATGCCCCCGCCGTGGAGTGACGGGCGGGCGGGGCGGGAACCCCGAATTGCGAGAATACACCCTCAGGCGGCCGGGCCGAAATGCTTTAGTTCCCGGCCAGCCAGGGCCAGGCCTGTGCCGGGCGACGGTGCTCCGGCTGATGCGCACCGACAGGCACGCTACTTCCTCGTCGATTTTCCCTTGGCCTGCTTCGAGTCGGCCGGGGCCTCTTTCAGGCGTTCGTTGTATTCGGCCAGCGTTACCTGACGGAAAAGCTTCATTTGCCGCTGCGCTTCATCGACCATCTGCCGGTCGCGTTCGATCATGGTGTACTGGAAGCGATGCTCGGCCCGAATAATCAGCTTGGGCTGCGGTCCCTTGGGGGAAATCGTCATGTAGATGTCCGTCGGCAGCAGCTTTCGCTGCTCCAACTGCTCACTGACGGCCATCCGGCCAAACGGTGGCAGCGTCTGCGGGTTGATCATGACGTTTAATTGGCTGTGCCAGTGCGAGAAATCGCCGTACTGTCGTGCGACTTCGTCCGACTTTGCGGCGATGGTCTTCAATCGATAGATCATCCACGAGCTGGTGAACTCCAGCTCCCCCTCGTCGGTTTCCTTTTCGGTGAACGTGGGATTCGAGAGGAAGTTCAACAACGGATTCGGGCTGGCCGCCGCTTCGATCCGGACTTTGCGGATGAAATCCTGCACGTCGTTGAGCTTCACTTCGGTGGTGATCTTACGTTCTGGGTCGAGGACTACGAACCGCTCGCGTGGAGCGTCGAAGATCGTCACCTCGGGATCGCGATTTTCCTGCGGATCCTTGAGGAAGTCGTACGTCACTCCCTTGTAGAATAGCGTGGTCGTTTCGATCAGCGGCTTGGTTTCGCCGACTTTGTAGACCCGGCTGTCGACATGGAAGTCTTCGGCCTGTGCGATTCCGGCGGTCAGAACAACGGCCAGCATGGCCCACGTCGTAAATCCAATCAGGCGTCGCATGGTCAGGCCTCGCCGCTAGTGTACGCTTGCCCATTTTTCCCGGGTGGGGAGAATAATCGACCCTCGGACGGCTGTAAATTCCAGTTTCCGAGACAGCATGGGCGGTTCAGCGTCGGCAGTTGCCGGTTAAGCTAGTGTTCCAACAAGCTCTAGGCAGCGGATGGTACGTCCTGTCTTCGGTCCGTGGGTCAGGCGTCGCTCCGGTATGCTAGCGGTAATTCCGAAAAACACCGTCCCTAAGCAACGATGGGAATATGCGAACATTCTTAGTAACAGGCGGCGCGGGCTTTGTCGGTTCGCACATTGTCGCGGCATTGCTGGCACGCGGCGATCGGGTGCGCATTCTCGATAATTTCTGTACAGGGCACCGGAAGAATATCCCAAGCGACTCGCGCGTCGAGTTGCACGAAGGAGACCTGACCGATCCGGCGGCCGTGGCTCGGGCGGTCGCCGGAGTAGAGTGCATCTTTCACGAGGCTGCGCTGGCCAGCGTCCCGCGCAGTCTCGAAACCCCACTCGATACCAATGCCGCGTGCGTGACGGGAACCGTAGTCCTGTTGGACGCCGCGCGCAAGGCGGGGGTTCGCCGCGTGGTTTATGCCGGCAGCAGTAGCGCCTACGGGGACAAGCTGGCCAGTTCGAAACGCGAAAGCGACCTGCCCGGGCCATTGTCCCCCTACGCAGCCGCCAAGCTATCCGCCGAATTCTATTGCCAGGCGTTCGCGCACAGTTTCGGAATCGAAACCGTGACCCTGCGGTATTTCAATGTCTTTGGTCCGCGGCAGGATCCCAATAGCCCTTACTCGGCGGTGATCCCACTCTTTGTTACATCGATGCTGGCAGGCCGCAGCCCCGTGGTTTACGGCGACGGCGGGCAATCTCGCGATTTCACCTTTGTTGGCAACGTTGTACACGGCAACCTACTGGCCGCCGACGCAAAGGGGGTCAGCGGGCGAGTGTTTAACGTGGCCAACGGCCGCTCGACGAACCTGCTGAAGTTGATCGAGCTTTTGAACGAGTACCTGGGCACGGACGTGGAGCCCGTTTTCAAGCCGCCGCGCACGGGCGACGTGCGTGAAAGCCTGGCCGATATCAGCGAGGCCCGTCGAGCACTCGGCTACGAGCCGCAGGTCGAGTTCGAGGAAGGTCTGCGGCGCACGATCGCCTATTATCGCGACGCTGCCGTACTGAAATAGCTAAGTGGGAACGACCGCCCGCCCGCGACTCCACGGCGGGGAGGAGTTTGTCCTATTCAACTGCCTTCGTTGCCTTCTTGGGAGCCTTCTTGACGACGGCCTTCTTCGCGGCTGGCTTCTTGGGTGCGACTCCCGCGGCTTTGCGCTCTGCGGCACGCTCGATGCCGATTTCATTCCGGCGCCGCCGGCGCCGCCGCTCACGAGCTGCAATTCCTCCCCGATTCGCTCCCATCGTCGACCTCGCTCAGGTTAAAGACTGTACCGTGCCCGCCTCGAATCGTGCTTATCTTAGCCGATGATCGGCGGGGCGAAATCCCCTCTGCCCTGACATCTTTGCGGCGTCGCCGCGAGTGGCGATCTTCCGACAGGCAAGAAACCGCCGCACGCGGCGAAAGACTTTCGGTCGCGCGGACCTTGACGAGTCAAACTTCCGTTATTGGTATCGCGTGATTTGTACCGCTTGCCCCCGGTAACGGACCGCCGACGTGCCAGGTATAATGTGCCACGGGCTAACCCACATCTATTGTCTGGCATCGCGCCTGACAACGTCTCGACGAGCATCCTATGGCGGATTTCAAGAGTTTTAGCGTCAAACAGCTCGGCCCGGTCGCACTGATTCAGCCGCGCGAGCAAGAAATTGTCGGCCGGAACTTGATCAACGACCTGGCCGACGATTTGGTTGAATACGCCCAGAAAGAAAAGCCCACGAACGTGGTCGTTTCGCTGAAACAGGTGAGCCGGTATTCGTCCGAAGCAATCGGTGGCCTGATCCGCCTTGAGCGGCGCGTGCGCGCCCAAGGAGGCCGGGTTAAGCTGTGCATGAATAAGGAACTGCGAGAACTATTCCGCGTAACTCGTCTCGACGGCACGTTGTTCGAAATCTTCGAGTCCGAGTCAGAGGCCGTGGCGTCGTTCTTCGAGAAGGGGAAAGAGCCGGCCGGTGGTTAACGCCGAGGCGACTTAGCGCATCAGCGGAATCAACGGTTGCGGAGAAATAGCGGTTGGACTTTTGGTACGACGAAGTGAGAGCGGATGAGCAAACCCAGCGACGTGCTACTTGGCAAATTGACGCGCCGCGAATTTCGCGAGCGCATGCGATCGGGCGAGTTACAGGCCTGCATCATTCCCGTGGCTGCCACCGAGCAACATCTCGAGCACCTGGCCATGGAGCACGACTGGCGCAGCGCCGTCCACGTCGCAGTGAACGTGGCCGAACGGTTACGTCCTAAGGTGCTCGTCGCTCAGGGCCTGATGTCCGGAGTCAGCGAACATCACATGAAACATCCGGGCACGCTCAGCCTGCGCCCCGGCACGTTTCTGGCCGTGGTGAACGACATGATCGAGAGTATGTCGCGGGCCGGTTTCCATCACATACTGGTCCTGAATGGCCATGGCGGCAACGTCGCGCCGTGTCGTGGGATTTGGGAGCAGTTTCAGCGTATCGTGCCAGCCAATTTACACTTTTTGTCGTACTGGGATGTGCTGACCGCGACGGATGCAAGCGATCTGCTGACCGGCGGACATCGCATACCGGACGACATGCCAGGGCACGCGCAAGAGTTCGAAACCAGTCTGGGGCTGGCTGCGTTTCCCGAGAACGTGCGACAAGACATGTGGGCTGACCAGGAAGATCCGACGCCTTCGTTGTCGAAAGCGTCAACCGGTCAAGGGTTTTGGGACCGCATAATCCCGCGTGTCGCGGATTACTTGCAGGACATGATCGAAGGGCGACGCGTAAACCCGACGCCCCCCTATCATCCCTAGAGCTGATCACCGCCAAATTCAATCTCCGCTGCTTACACGCGTGTGACGGACGAGCATGCCGAATCCGGACGAACCTGATCTTGCTCGATATGTGCGCCAGAGTCGGTTCGCTCCCCTAGGGGACGAGGGGCAGCGCCGATTGCTGTCGTCGCGTGCGCTGGTATGCGGCTGCGGGGCGCTTGGATCCGTAATTGCCAATACGCTCGTGCGAGCCGGCGTGGGAAACGTTCGCCTGGTTGACCGCGATTTCCTCGAACTGAACAACCTGCAGCGGCAGGTCTTGTTCGACGAAGACGATCTGCGGGCCGAGTTGCCGAAGGCGATCGCGGCGGCCAACAAGTTGCGGCGAATCAATTCGCAAGTCGAGATCGAGCCGTTGGTCGTCGACGTTGACTACCAAAATATCGAGTCCTTATGTGCCGGCATCGATTGCATCGTCGACGGCACTGACAATTTCGAGACCCGATTTCTCATCAACGACGCGGCGGTGAAGCTCGGCATTCCATGGGTTTATGGCGGATGCTTGGGAGCCGAGGGGCAGACGATGACGATTCTGCCTGGCGAGACGCCCTGCTTTCGCTGCGTGATGTCCGAGCCGCCGGACGCCGGCACGGCGCCGACCTGCGATACGGCCGGGATCCTGGCGCCGATCATCGGTGTAATTGCCTCGATCGAGGCCAACGAAGCGCTCAAGATCCTGTCGGGTAATCGCGCGGCGGTGCAGCGGAACTTGCTGGTGATCGATCTTTGGGAAAACCAGATCCGTCAGGTGCGCCTCGACAAAATGCGCGAAACGGCCGACTGCCCGACCTGTCACCATGGCCAATACCCTTGGCTTTCGGGCGAGCGCGGCAGCCTTAGTGCGGTCCTTTGCGGCCGGAATGCCGTGCAACTGACGCCCCCGGTACGGCAGCAGCTCTCGTTGGCTACGCTCGCGGAAAAGCTGGCAAGTGTGGGGCGTGTGACGCAAAATGCCTTCTTGCTGCGGCTGACCGTCGACGACTATGTTTTGACGATCTTCCCCGACGGACGCACAATTGTCGGCGGAACTGACGACATTTCTACGGCCCGCACCGTCCATGCGAAGTACATCGGCGCGTGACAAAGAGAGTCGCGGCGCATTGCCCACCAAACCACGAAGAGCCTACGTCCATGCAGCGCATTTTTTGCCAGGTTGTATGTGTCCTTTCGATGTTCGTAGTTGCTGGTTGCGGTGGCGCAAAAGTTGACAAGCCAAAGGATGGAAAACCGGTCGTTGCGTTCGTGACGAACAACCCGTTCGAGTTCTGGACCATTGCGCGACGCGGCACGGAGAAGGCGGCCAAGGATTTCGATGTCACGGTCGACTTCCAGATGCCCCCCCGGGGCACGGCCGCTGAGCAGCGTTCGATTATCGAAGACCTGCTGGCCAAGGGTGTGCAGGGAATCGCGATTAGTCCGAATGATTCCGCCAACCAAGCACGGTATTTGAATGGCGTGGCGGCCAGCGTCCCCTTGGTGACCCAGGATAGCGACCTGCCACCAGGCAGCGGCCGGCTGTGCTACATCGGCACCGAGAATTACATCGCAGGCAAGGCCGCCGGCAAGTTGGTGCGCGAATGCATGCCTGACGGCGGCAAGATCGTGATCTATGTCGGTAAGATGGATGCGCAAAACGCGATCGAGCGCCGACAAGGAGTTCTCGATGAGTTGGCCGGCACGAAAGATGCCAAAGGGCCGGAACTTGGCGCCTACACGCTCATCGACACGATGACCGACGATGCCAAGCAGGATAAGTGCAAGGCTAATGTCGAGGACACGCTAGTAAAGCACGGCAACGAGCCCGACAAGCTCTGCCTGGTCGGATTGTGGGCCTACAACCCGCCCGCGATGCTTTCGGCCGTGAAGGGGGCGAATTTGGCAGGCAAAGTGAAGATCGTCGGCTTCGACGAAAATGAGGAAACCCTGCAGGGGGTACAGGACGGCGAGATCTTCGGGACGATCGTGCAGCAGCCGTACGAATTCGGTTATCAGGCGATCAAGATCCTGGCCGGGGTGGCACGCGGCGACAAGAGCGTTGTCCCCGAGGACGGGATACTCTTCATTCCGCATCGCGAAATCACTAGCAAAAATGTCCGTGCGTTTTGGGACGAGCTGAAGCATCTGAAGGCGGGCTGAGTCGACGGACGCGAATTCAATCCGACCGACAGGTCGAGTCATGCTGCCGCGCACACGCCGGACCGTTCAATGCTTACTCGTTCTGTTTTCTGTTGCGCTTGGCGGCGCGCCTTTGATAGTTTCTTTTCACGACCCCGCAAAGGTTGGGGTTGTGGTTTACTCGGCATGGGGACTGTCGCAAGCGTCTTTATTGGGCATCTGGGTGGTGCTGGGAAACTCGCCTATCCCGATTCGCGCCGGCGCTAGCGCGCTGGCGATAGGATGGACCGTCTTTGGTTGGACCACGACACACGAATACCATTTCGTGCGTGCGGTGATAGCTTCTGGAATGCTGTTTGCGATGCCAGCCATCGCATGTGCGTCCGGTGCCCTGATGCTACGTCGAGCCGGATTGCAGATTCTCGTTCGGCCGGTCGAGGGCGCGGGTGGTTGGCTTCTATGGAAGATTTCCATCAAGGGTTTGTTCTTGTTGATCTTGCTTATCGCGATCATCTTGGCGGCGCTGCGGAGCCTCCCAAAAGATCTAAATGGCGATGAATTGGCGGCGTTTTGTGTCGTGTGCGTCGCCGAAGTGTTTTTGTCGCTGTGGCTGTGCCTGGGGCGTGAGGTCGGACGGCGTCTATTTGTCGCGGCTCCCCTGATGGCTATCGTCGCGTTACCTTTGTACGTATTCGAGGGCTGGATTGTCGTCGCCGTAATGGGAATGACGGCGCTCTTCATGGTCGGAACACTTCTTGTCATACGCTTTTGCGGATATCGGATAGCCGTAACTGGAAGTCCGAAAGTGGCTGACCGGACAGTGCTCCAAAATCCTATAACGGGCGAGGCACTGCTATTATGATGGGCTTATGCCCACGCATTCGCCTGACACTGAAGCCTTGCCAACCGGCTTTTCGGCCGCGCCGTTATTAACGGCGCGGCACATCAGCAAAACCTTCCCTGGCATCAAAGCACTGGATGACGTGCAGCTTGAATTGCGCGCGGGCGAAGTCCTGTGCATTGTCGGTGAGAACGGCGCCGGCAAGTCGACGCTGATGAAGATCCTGGGCGGGATTTACACGCCTGACGCTGGCGAGATTCAGATTGATGGGCACACCGTGCGATTGGGTTCAGTTCAGGAAGCACAAGCCGCCGGTGTCATGCTCATTCATCAAGAGCTGAACCTGGCGGAAAGCTTGGACGTGGCCGGCAATATTTTTCTGGGACGCGAGCCGCGCTATGCCGGGCCGTTGCGATTGCTCGATCGCCGGATATATGCCGACGCGGAGAAGATCACCCGTCGCGTAGGGTTGGCTGCTAACCCGCATGAACTTGTGAGCCGCTTGTCCATCGGGCAGCAGCAATTGGTCGAGATCGCGCGCTCGCTGAGCATGTCGTCTCGTGTGCTAATCATGGACGAGCCGACGTCGAGTCTATCGGCTCAAGATACCGAGCGGCTGTTCGCCGTGATTGACGACTTGCGCCGCTCGGGAGTCGGGATTCTGTATATTTCGCATCGATTGCCCGAGGTGCAAGAGATTGCTGATCGGGTAACGGTGCTGCGCGACGGGCGAAACGCGGGTGAATTGGCGCGCGGCGACATCAATCACGCATCGCTTGTGCGGTTGATGATTGGCCGCGAACTCAAGCAGTTTTTCGTTCGCAGCCATCGACCAGTTGTGGGAGCTCACGCACCGGTTGACGCGTCGGATAATGTCGAGGCTGATACGGCGAAGCCCTCACCTGGCCTCTCCCAGAGGGAGAGGAATAAGACGGAGAAGGCTGAACGTGCGATTGCTTCCGCGCTCGCGGTGAATGGTTTCCAAGTCACGGCATCGCAACGGCGGCCGATCGAATTTCAGATCGCACCCGGCGAAATCGTCGGTCTGGCGGGCCTGGTCGGGGCGGGGCGAACCGAGCTGGCTGAGGCACTTTTTGGCATTCGCCGTCCAATCGCGGGCAGCATCGTGATCGCGGGCCAAAAGGTCGACGTGCGCGATCCGAATGATGCTATCAAGGCCGGGCTGTTTCTTGTGCCTGAAGATCGCCGCACGCAAGGTCTGCTGCTCGACTATTCCGTGCGGCGCAACATCAGCCTGGCGTCGCTGGAGTTTCTCAGCAGGCTAGGGATCATTCGCCGCGGTGAGGAACGCTCGCTCGCCAATCGAATGTGCGAGCGGCTTTCGGTGCGTACCTCATCGATCGATAAGCCAGTTGGCATGCTCAGCGGCGGCAACCAGCAGAAGGTTGTGCTGGCCAAATGGCTCGCTCGGCAGCCGAAGTTACTGATTCTGGACGAACCGACTCGCGGCGTCGACGTCGGGGCAAAGCGAGAAATTTACGCGCTGATGGACGAGCTGACCGGAACGGGGGTGGGCATTTTGATGATTTCGAGCGATCTGGAAGAAATCCTGGGCATGAGCGACCGGGTGCTGGTCATGCACGATGGCGAACTTGCCGGCGCGCTTGCGAGGCATCAGTTGTCGGAGCAAGCCGTTATGACTTTGGCGACGGGCGGAGAGCAAGGCGTATGAAGAAGTGCTTGGGCCTGGCCCTGTTCTTATTGGGGATCTACCTGCTGTTGCTGATGGCCGATCCCGGCGCGCGCAGCCTGTACAACCACATCAATCTCGGCCGGCGCATAGGGCTATACGGCATCATCAGCCTGGGGGCTGGCATGCTGATTATTTCCGACGGCATCGATCTGTCGATCGGTTCCACCATTGGTCTGTGCGCCACGGTGATGGCCATGCTGCTGGTTGACTATCACTGGAATCCGCTGTTGGCGGTTCTGGTGGTCCTGGCGCTGGGTGCCGTGATCGGACTGACGAACGGTCTATTAGTCACGAAACTGCGGATTCAAGCGTTTGTCGTTACGCTGTGCGGACTCTTCGTCTACCGCGGCGCTGCGCGTTGGCTATCGCGCGACCAGGTCAAAGGGCTCGGCACTGACTATGAGTCACTTAAGTATTGGCTCTCGGACAGCCGCGACGTCTTGGGCTTGCCCATGTCGCTCGTGATTTTTTTGGGACTCGCTGCCGTCGCCACGGTGTTCCTGCACATGAGCGTTGCCGGCCGATATCTGTTCGCTGTGGGGAGCAACGAGCAGGCGGCCCGCTATTCGGGCATTGCCGTCGATCGATATCGGATCCTGGCCTACGTGCTTTGCTCGGTGCTGGCGGCGCTGTTCAGCATTCTGTTCTTGATGGAGCAGAACTCCGTTCAGCCGACGGAAACCGGCAGCTTCTTCGAGCTGTACGCCATCGCCGGGGCTGTGCTCGGGGGATGCAGCTTGCGCGGGGGTGAGGGGAACGTGCTGGGTATCATAATTGGCACGGCCATTCTCTGGATCTTGCCAAACTTTACAAAAATGTGGGGAGTTCCGTCGGAACTTGAATACACGGTGATCGGCGTGGCACTGTTGATTGGCGCACTGGTCGATGAAGGCCTTCGCCGCGGCGGTGTGCGCAAGAAATAGGCGCGACCTTTCTGCATTGCGTGGGTGCCCGATGCCGTGCCGTAGCTGCTGCCCGAAGTTCGCGCAGTGCATGATTTCATGGCAGTCGAACAATCATCCGACGACGATAGCGTCGTCAAAGTCGCTGTCACGGGCATCTTCTCCGCGAGTGCGAAACTTATCTGCGCCGATCGCCGATTGTTAGGTTAGGCATTCCAATCCCACCTGATTGAGCCTGCGCCGCACCTTTCCGCGAATTCCCCGCCGCGACGATCCGCTCGGACCGTCGATCAAAGTCTTCACTGCGATAGATCGAAATGGCAAGAGGCCTGCGAGCCGCTGAGCCCCGCGCTTTGCGCGCGCCGCGAATTCCGGGCGCGGTCGCGACGCCGCGCGCCGCAGACTCACCGCGTCCTGACCGGCTTGGTCCGTGGGTGTTGGTTGACGAAGCTGGCAGCGGTGAGTTCTGCCGGGTCTTTCGTGCCAAGCCAGCCGATTGCAGTTTTGATGCGCTGGCCAATTATGCGGTCAAGGTTCTCAAGCCCGAATACGAGGGGGATGCACGGGCAATTGGCCTGTTGCGCCGTGAAGGTCGCGTTGGCCGTGCGATTGCTAGTCCGCATGTGGTCGTCGTGCTTGATGCGCAGACCACGCGAGCGCCGTACTACCTAGTAATGCCATGGCTGGAAGGACGCGCGCTCTCCACGGTGCTCGCCGAGACCGGCGCCGCGCCGATTGCGACGCCACTCGCTCTCTGGATTGCCCGGCAGCTCGCCGAAGCGCTTGCCGCGCTCGATCGCGCCGGTTGGATGCATGCCGATGTGAAGCCCGCGAATGTCATGGTCTCGCAGGCCGGGCATGCGACGCTGGTCGACCTGGGGCTGGCACGTCGGCCCATGGACGAAGATCAAACGCTTTTGCGGGAAATCGTCGGTACGCCGTGGTACATGGCGCCCGAGGTGCTGCTATCGACCGGGCGGCCGGATATTCGCAGCGATCTCTATAGCTTGGGAGTCATGCTCTACGAAATGCTGAGCGGCCGGCTTCCGTTTGATTTTACCGATACTGCCGAATTGATCGCGGCCCACCGCGCGGAGAAAGTTATACCGCTGCGCGAAATCGCACCGCAGATTTCATCGGGCGTCGCACAACTGGTACACGGCTTATTGGCGAAAGATCCGTTCCGCCGGCCGCAGTCACCCGAAGAGATACTGCCTGAGCTGATCTCGCTCGAAATTCAACACTTCGGCGAATTTGTTGCGCGCGACGCATAAGGGGCTACTGAATTTGCCGACTGCTTATAGCTGTGGCTGTTTTCCCTGATAGCTCAAGTCGAGCAGATCCATCGGGTGCGCTACCAATAGCCGTTCGTCGCGACTACGTGCCTCACGCATGATTTGCAGCAAGCAGCCGGCATTGCCGGTAAGCACGACGCGACTGCCCGTCTTGAGAATGTTGTCGAGCTTCCGCCGGCTGAGACGCGCCGACATCTCGGGTTCGGTCAGGTTGTAAGTGCCCGCGGCGCCGCAACAGACTTCAGTCTCGGGCAGGTCAACCAGCTTCAATCCGGGGATTTGCGACAGGATCCGTCGCGGCGCCTCGCGCACTTTCTGGGCATGACCCAGGTGGCAAGCATCGTGATAAGTCGCCACCAGTGGGATTTCGCCTTCCGGCGGAATGAGTCCCAGTGTGTCGAGAAACTCGCTGACATCCTTGATCTTGGCGGCGAATTCGGCCCGTTCGCCCTGGCGTGCGTCATGCCAGTGATGGCCGTAATCCTTCAACATCGCTCCGCAACCAGCCACGTTCACCAGGATCGCGTCCACGTTGCGATGGTCGAACGCCGTTAGATTGGCATCGGCAAGCTCGCGGGCCGGCTCGCTCGAACCGGCATGGAAATGAATTGCCCCGCAGCAGACCTGGTTTTGCGGTACCAGGACGTCGCAGCCATTTTGTTGTAGCACGCGGGCCGTGGCCCAATGTGTGGGGCGAAACATCACGTCCGCGACACAGCCGGTGAACAGCGCCACGCGCGCACGCCGTTTGCCGATCGCCGGTAGCAGTGTCGGCAATGCCGGACCAGGGCGTTGCGGCGGCGGCAGCATTTCGACCAAGCGCCGCAGGCGTGGTGGCAATAGCCGTGTTAGCCCTGTTTTTTCTGCCAGCGCCGTAAGTCCCAGCCGCTGGGCAATCCGCGCGGGAATCAGCATGCGGCGCATGCGATCCGGGTGTGTGAACAAGCCGAACAGAATGTAGCGATGGAACCAGTCCTCGCTCCTGCGCGGCCCGTCTGCTTGCTCCTCCATCGCGACGCGGAAGGGCTCGATCAACTTGCCATACTGCACGCCGGAGGGGCACGCCGTTTCGCAAGCCCGACAGTCGAGGCACAATTCCAGGTGCCGGCGAACTTCGGTTGTCAGGGGCAGGCGACCGTCGGTGACCGACCGCATCAGGTAGATGCGACCGCGTGGGCTGTCGTTTTCGTTGCCAAGTTCCAAGTACGTCGGGCATGCTGAAGTACATAGTCCGCAATGGACGCAATCGAGGAACAGTCCGTAATCGATTCCTTCACCCGGTCGCGCTGCCGTAGAAGTATTTGCCGGCGCGGCAACAGCGTCGGTCGTTGTCGGCGACGCGCTGGCGGCATCTGTGGATTCGGTCGGTTCGGTCAACATGAGAATATCGCCAAGCCTGGGTTGAACAGGCCATGTGGGTCTAATTGTTTTTTCACGGCCGCCATCAGCGCAGTGTCACTTGTCCGAGGCCCCCAGACGGCCTGATGCGTCAGCTCGATTCCCGAGGCACAAGAATAAACCGTGGCATGTCCGCCCGCTTTCACAGCGGCGGGTTGCAGCCCGCGCACGAGCACGTTCAAGGCGTCCGCGGCCGAAAATTCCTGGAATTTCACATACACAATGCCGTTACCGGCGTGCGCCTGCAGCGAGCATTTGCCGTCTAGCGTAGCAGCAGTTTGCAAAAATCTGGCGACAGCACTGGATTGTATTGATGCCTTGACGACTAGCGCCGGTTCATCGCCCGTTGGGAATTCCGCCAGGCGGGACCAAAGCGCGTCGCCGGCCGAGCCTTCGACGACGCGGGTTTCGCGCGCACCCAGGTCGCGCCATTCACGCAACAATTGTGCTTTCTGCCAGTCGACCTCGGGTGGTGTTCCTTCGAACCCAACCACCAGCCGGGCACGGATGCTCGAGGTAATGGAACCGAGCGCTGCGTCATGCTCCCATTCGGGGCCCGCCAATAGCTCGATAGCTACCGGCGCGGTGCGCGAAGTGCCAAGGGCGGCCATCAATGGTTCGGCCGCTTCGAACTCGCCGATGTCGCAAACGACAAAGGCGGTCGCCTCAGCGACGGGGCGCAATTTCAGCGTGAGTTGTGTAATCACGGCCAATGAACCGCGCGAGCCGGTCAGCAGTTTACAGAAGTCATAGCCGGCAACGTTCTTTACCACACGGCCGCCGGCTTTGAACGAGACGCCGCGTCCGTCGACGGCGGTAATGCCGATGACGTAGTCGCGGATGGTACCCTGACCGAAACGGCGGGGTCCGCTTGTGGCCGTGGCCACGACTCCGCCCAGCGTGGCCGTGGCCCGTTGCGGTACGTCGATGGGTAGGCGCTGCCCTTGCGCGGCTAGCTCTGTGTCCAGGGCCTGCATCGTGATGCCTGACTCGACCGTGATCGTCATGTCCCGAGCCGGGAAATCGATCACCTGCGTGAGATTGGTCGTCGCCAGCCCCCAGCCTTGTTTGCGCGATGGCAGTCCAATCGACAGACCCGTACCAGCGCCAATGGGGTAGATGGGTGTGGAGTCAGCCGTGGCGCGCGAAATAACCTCAACCATTTCCTGCTGGCTGGCAGGGAGAAAGGTTTCGACAAGCGGCAGATTTCCGGCGACTACGCTCAATTTCAACTCCGAATCACAATTCTTCCACCGGCAGATGAGGCCAGTTTGCGCATGCGCGGCAACTACATTGCTGCACGCCGTCCCGGATGATGTTGCTCTAAACCGCAGGCCCCGGCCGTGGGAAGCATCTTGGCTGGGCTAAGTCGTAACGTCGGGTTGAACGCCGTGCGCACTCGTGCCATGACATCCAGGTCATCCGCCGTGAACAGTTTGTGCATGAACTCAATCTTTTCGACGCCGATGCCGTGCTCACCCGTCACACTGCCGCCGCAGGCGATGCACTCGTCAAGAATCTCGCCACTGGCGGCCAACACCCGGCGGACCTGGTCGGCGTTGCGTTCGTCGAACAGAAGAATCGGATGAATGTTGCCGTCCCCTGCGTGGAATACATTCACAATGCGCACATCGTAGCGCCGGCCGATGTCGGTGATGCGTTCGAGGATATACGGCAGCTTCGTGCGCGGCACGACGCCGTCCTGTGTGCAGTAGCTGGGGCTCAGCCGGCCAACGGCGCCGAAAGCTTGCTTGCGGCACTTCCACAGCAATTGCCGTTCGGCGGCGGACGCCGCCAGGCGCACTTCGCGAGCTTTGTTTTGCTGGCACAACTGGATGATCTGTTCGCGCTGATGGTCGAGCCCCGCCTCGAGTCCGTCGACCTCGATCAGCAGGATCGCCTGGGCGTCGAGCGGAAAGCCGAAATGAAATGCCTCTTCGACGGCCACCAGAATGCCCTGGTCCATCATTTCCAGCGCCGCCGGTACGATGCCGGCGCCAATGATCGCACTAATGGCGTTGGTGGCATCGTGTACCGATTCGAAGACGCCGAGCATGGTACGCCACCCCTGCGGATCGCGCGTCAAACGGACCCAGGCTTTGGTCACGATGGCCAGCGTCCCTTCGCTGCCGACGATCAAGCCGGTCAGGTCCAATCCGGGGCCGTCCTCGGTCGGCCCACCGAATTGCACGAGCGAGCCGTCAGCCAAAACGGCCTCGACTCCCAAAACGTGATTCACCGTCACGCCATATTTCAGCGTGTGCGGGCCGCCCGAATTGGTGGCCACGTTGCCGCCGATGGTGCATGCGCCTTGGCTCGAAGGGTCCGGGGCGTAGTGGTAGCCAGTCCCTTTGAGTGCTTGAGTCAGCCAGACGTTCACCACGCCCGGCTGCACCACGGCAAACCGGTCGCGAAGATTGATCTCGACGATCTCCTTCATGCGCGTGAGCACGATCATCACGCCGCCGCCGACCGGCAGGCAGCCGCCGGCCAGGCTGGTGCCTGCACCACGCGGTAAAAACGAGACGCCGTACTTATTGCACAATCGGACGATGGCTTGCACGTGGGCCGTCGTGCGGGGAAAGACCGCCACGTCCGGGCAGTTTTTCTCAATGACGAAACCATCGCACTCGTAGACGACCAGGTCGCTGTGTGCTGATAGCACGCCGTCATTACCGACCACGGCGCGCAATTCGTCGACCAGTAAAGGGAGCGGAGTATCGATCATCGAATTGGTAACTTGGGCGATGGGGCGAAGCACAGGCAGCGAGCGGTGCTTGAATTATAGTGGCCGGTTAGCGGGCCGCCAGGAGAGTGGCAGCGCTATCGTAAACTCTGATTTTTCCAGACTTTAATTGCGGTCCAAAGTCGTCTGGGGCGAATCTCGCGGTGCCGCTACACTACCGCTCCCGTCTGCGACATCCCACGTAGGTCATGTTTCGCAGGTCACACGACCCGCGGATCTCTGCGCTGGGACTACGCCAGTTCCGTACCTGACTTGGGCACGATGAATTCCGGTCGGTCACGACGCGCTGTTTGGCATTGGTGGTTTGCGCTCGTGATATGCGCAGTGGCCAGCCGCGCCGCGCCCGCACAGGGTGCTAGCGCGATGGCCTCGAATGAGCCGATCGCGGTCTTGAACGCCGAACCGATCCCGGAAGGGACCATCATCGCCGCGCCCCCTTTGCCGTCCGCGCCGGTTAGTTACCCGCTGGCCGAAGCGCTGGCCTATGACGCTCCCTGGAGCTGGCAGTTGATGCCGCAGGGGTTGATTTGGCATTCCTACCTGGCGGGGGTCAAAGAGCCACGCGTGGCGAGCGTTTTCAACTACCAAAAGGGGCTCGGTTGGAACTGGGATCCCACGATCGGCGCACGCATCGGCCTTCTGCGTTACGGCACAATGAACAGCTTTAAGCCAGAAGGCTGGCAATTAGACGTCGAAGGGGCTGCTTTTCCCGAGCTGCGTCTGAACAACGATTTCGATATGCGGGCAACCGACTTCCGCGTGGGCATACCGTTAACGTATGGCATGGGGAAGTGGCAATTCAAATTCGAGGTCTACCACCTCAGCTCTCATATCGGCGACGAGTTCTTGCTGAAGAATCCCGACTTCGTGCGGCTCGAGTACAGCCGCAATGCGCTCGTGTTCGGCGCCAGCTACTTTCCGACTGAGAACATCCGGCTGTACGCCGAGATGGATTGGGCCTTCTACACCTTTGGCGTCACACAGCCCTGGCAGTTCCAATTCGGCGCGGAGTATAGCCCCATATTCAACACGGGCTTTCGCGGCTCGCCGTTTTTTGCGATCAACGGTCACCTGCGTCAGGAAATTGCCTTCGGCGGCAACGTCAACGTGCAGGTCGGCTGGCAATGGCTCAGCGGAGCAAACGGCGCTCGTACGCGCGTCGGATTGCAGTACTTCAACGGCAAGAACGAGATGTACCAGTTCTACAACGACTTCGTACAAGAACTGGGGATCGGCATCTGGTACGACTACTGACGCGTACCGATCGTCGTGCGGCAATCGCTGACGATCGTCAGCCCAAACGCGACTACGGTTCACCGAGGTCGCAGACCTTGGCTACAGAGTAACCACGAGTCGAAGCGCGCTTGCGGTTTAGTATTCGCGCTCGTCGTTGGCGAAGTACAGGTTGAGGATCGAATTTCTCACACCTGCGCCGGCCGGCAGTTTCTCGCGCCCGTGCCAACTTTTGCGGCGCAGCGAATTCGAAACGACGAAGGCATAGCCACTATTGGGTGCAAACGGGAATTGCTTCACCTTTTGAAAGCGACCGTGCCAGGAGAAAAGGCCTCTTAGCGACGTCAGACGTCGCTTGTAGAGTGCGGTTCCTAGGCCGAGCTGCGAATTGTCGCGCGGCAGGTAAAGCTGCATCGTGACAACCTTGGCTCGGCCATCGGGATGGGGCGGAATCTCGTACCCTTCCAGGTCGCGCATCAGCGACGGCTTGCAAAAGGTGACGATTTTGTCGACCTGTGCCTCGGGGATATCAAATCGCAGCGCCAAGTCGGGCGAAAGCTTGCGAAAGATCGCGGCCTTCAATTCCGGCGCCGCCAGAGCGACCGCCACCGAGCGCCAGACTTCGCGTTGCGACGTGGGCAGCAAGGCCAAGGCTTCGGCCTCGAGTGGCATCACGTCACGCGTGCTGACGCCGTCCTCGCGAGAATGCTTGTAGACGTTGATCGCCTTGTAGCGATCGGCGGCTGGCAGGCTGGCCATCATTTCGGCATAGATCTCTTCGGGAAACAAGTTCTCGAAATAGATATGCGAAAACGGTTCGTGAACGGCGGGGGTGGACTCTACGACCCGCAACAGGCGAGTCAGTACAGCGCGGCTTGTATCCGCATGAGCAGCAACGCCGAGCATTCAATTCTCCTCCGCCAGTGGCACGTAACACGATCTTGCCCAACGACCAATGGGCGAGCATCGTCGACGATTTGGCCATTACATGCCAGAGGAACTTGAAAGCGAAAAGCGAAATTTTTATCTAAAATAAAATAGACGTCAGCCCTCTTTGTGAAACTTTATCGGTTGTAGAAGCGGCGCCTGTTGAGTCGCACCGAACGAGGACCATTGACTCAAGTCGGTGAAAACGCCACGCGATGCTAGCGGGTTCTGCGCAGTGCCACCTGCTCAAGCGGATCTCGCCGGCGAACCTGCTTTGCGACACTAGTGCTTAACGTGATCGCAACGCGAACGCCCCCGAATTATGGGGGCTAACCGCAAGGTATGGCGGTGGCGGTTTCTTGACGGTCCGCAGGGGCACTGATAGACTCCGGCGATCGTTTGAAACGGCCCCGCCTCGACCGATTCGCCCCTGACTGGCACGCCCGGCAGCCCCTCTCGCTGGAGTTTTCTCTAGCGGGAGCCCTCGGCAGCCTAAGGACGAGGGCAACGAACGGAATCCCCTCGAAAAGGGATTTTCGTGGCGTAAAAGGCCCATTGCTAGCTAGTCATCAACCAGGACGGCGAACGCTGTCTGTACGTTTTCGCCCCAGCGCGAAGGATGCCAAATATGGCCAATGAAAAGTACGTGTATTCGTTCGGACGCAACGGTACCGATGGCGACGCTAAGCTGCGCGACTTGCTTGGCGGCAAAGGGGCCAACCTGGCCGAAATGACCAAGATCGGCCTGCCCGTACCGGCCGGCTTCACGATCGGCACCAACGTCTGCACGTATTACTACGCGCACGATCGCAAGTATCCGCCCGAACTTCGCGACGCCGTTGCCGCGGCGATGGCCAAGATCGAAGAAGAAATGGGGGCCAAGTTCGGTTCGACCACGAACCCGCTGTTGGTGTCGTGCCGCTCGGGGGCGCGCGAGTCGATGCCCGGCATGATGGATACGGTGCTGAACATCGGCTTGAACGACAAGACGGTCGAAGCCCTGGCCAAGCAATCCGGCAACGAACGTTTCGCCTGGGACAGCTACCGCCGCTTTGTGCAGATGTACGGCGACGTCGTGCTGGACATGAAGCCCAAGTCAAAGAACGATCATGATCCCTTCGAGGAAATCCTCGAGGCGAAAAAGAAGGCGGCGGGCGTGAAGCTCGATAGCGAGTTGACCGCGCCGCAACTCAAGGAACTTGTCGCCGAATTCAAGCAAGCCATCAAGAAGGGAACCGGCAAGGATTTCCCAGACGAGCCGATGGAGCAGGTGTGGGGTGCGATCGGCGCCGTGTTCGGCAGTTGGATGAATGACCGAGCCGTGGTCTACCGCCGCACCTACGGCATTCCTCACGAATGGGGAACGGCCGTCAACGTTCAAGCAATGGTGTTCGGCAACCTCGGCGACGACTGCGCGACGGGCGTGGCCATGACGCGTGACGTGGCGCTCGGTCTGCCCGGGCTCAACGGCGACTACCTGATCAACGCCCAGGGCGAAGACGTCGTGGCCGGCATTCGTACGCCGAAGCGTATCGAAGAGACGCTGGTCAAGGATATGCCCAACGCGTTCAAGGAATTGACCGAGATCGGCCAGAAGCTCGAAAAGCACTACAAAGAAGTGCAAGACATCGAGTTTACTGTGCAGCGCAATCGTGTCTGGATGTTGCAAACCCGCAACGCCAAGCGCACCGGCTTTGCCGCCGTGCGTATCGCGGTCGACCTGGTGAACGAAGGGCTGATCACCAAGCAAGATGCCTTGCAAGCCAAGCGCATTCCGGCCGACGATTTGAATCAGCTGCTACAGCCGATCTACGATCCGGCGAGCAAGCGGGCCGCGCTGGCCGAAGGACGTATGCTGGCCAAGGGTATCAACGCTGGGCCAGGGGCCGCGTCGGGCAAGATTGTTTTCCACGCCTCGGATGCCGAAGCGCAATGGCTAAAGGACAATAAGGTCGAACTGATCCTGGTCCGCCGCGAAACGAGCCCCGAAGATCTTCGCGGTATGAAGATCGCCAAGGGCATTCTCACTGCCTTCGGCGGTGCCAGTTCGCACGCCGCGCTGGTGAGCCGGCAAATGGGCAAAGCCTGTATCGTCGGTTGCGGTGAACTGAACGTCGACTACCACAAGGCCACGGTCACCGTCGGTGATCAGGTGCTGCGTGAAGGGGACGTGATCTCGATCGACGGTTTCACCGGCGAAGTTTTCAAAGGTAAGGTCGAAGACCGTCCCAGCGAAATTCTGCAAGTGCTCATCACCAAGACCCTCAAGCCGGCCGAGTCCGAGACGTACAAGCGTTTCGAGCAGCTCATGACTTGGGTCGACGAAAATCGCAAATTGAAAGTGCGCACAAACGCCGACGAGCCGAAGCAGGCTCTCGAGGCTATCGCCTTCGGCGCCGAAGGGATTGGCCTGTGCCGCACCGAGCACATGTTCTTCGACCACATCGACGACTTCCGCGAGATGATCCTGGCCGACACGCTTGAGGATCGCGAGAAGGCGCTGACCAAGCTGTTGCCGTTTCAACGCAAGGATTTCGACGGTCTGTTCCGTGCGATGAACGGCCGCCCGGTCACGATCCGTTTGCTTGATCCGCCGTTGCACGAGTTCTTGCCGCACTCGGGCCCCGAGCAGGCCGCGTTGGGTAAGAAGATTAACGTGCCCGCCGAAACGATCGCCCGTCGCGTTGCGGAACTGCACGAGTTCAACCCGATGCTCGGTCACCGTGGCTGCCGGTTGGGAATCGTTTATCCCGAGATCACGCGGATGCAGGCCCGAGCGATCTTCGAAGCAGCTTGCGACGTGAAGAAGGCCGGTATCGCCGTCCTGCCCGAGGTGATGATTCCGCTGGTCGGCTTCGAAGCCGAGCTTAAGGATCAGGAAGCCATCGTCCGCGACACCGCAGCTAAGGTCTTTGCCGAGAAGAAGGTCGAAGTCGAATACCTGGTCGGAACAATGATCGAGGTGCCCCGGGCCACGGTTGTCGCCGAGCAAATCGCCGGTAAGGCCGAGTTCTTCAGTTTTGGCACCAACGACCTAACGCAAACGACGCTCGGCATGAGCCGCGACGACTATGCGGGCTACATCAACTACTACCGCGAGCACGACATCATCCCCAACGACCCGTTCCAGACCATCGATCAGGCGGGAGTGGGCGAACTAATGAAGATCGCCGTCGCTGGCGGCCGCAAGGCGCGGCCAAATCTGAAAATCGGCATCTGCGGCGAGCATGGCGGCGACCCTGCCAGCGTTCACTTCTGCCATGCCATCGGTTTGGATTACGTCAGTTGCTCGCCGTTCCGCGTACCTATCGCGCGATTGGCAGCAGCCCAAGCGGCTGTGGCGAAGAAGTAGAAAGTCACGGCAATATGCACAACCTCGGGGGGCGGACGTCTCGTCCGCCTCTCAGTTTGCGCATCACACGCACCGCGTTTGCGTGCGCGTTCACTAATCCTTCGCAGGGTTCCACCAGGCATCTAGTTCGTCGCGCATTTTGCTGACGATATTGGGATGCGCGCTGGCCAGGTTCTTGGTTTCCTGCGGATCGACCGCTAGGTCGTAAAGTTCAACGACCGCGTCGGACTCGTTTTTAGGATCAGGCACGATCAGCTTCTTACCGGCCGAGATGGCCCAGCGCCAGCGCAGGTTCGCGGCCGGGCGTTCGAGATCGATGGCGTTGTGAGTGAAGCACTCGCCGAAAATCGTTTTTCGGTTAACGACCGCTTTATCGTCTAGCAGATTCAGTCCCTGCATTTCCTTGGTCGGTTGCTGACCGATGGCAGCAAGAATTGTCGGCACGATATCGATCGACAATATGGGCGTCTCGCAGGTGCGTGCTGGGATTTTCTTGGGCCAACGAACAAGAATTGGCGTGCGTAGCCCACCGTCGTATTGTGATTGCTTCGATTTTTCGGCGTAGAGCGGGCTATCCTGGCTTTGAATCCAGCCGTTGTCGGCCAGATAGACCACGATCGTATCCTCGGCGAGCTTTTCGTTTTCCAGGTGAGTCAGCAACTCGCCGACGGTTTCATCGAACCATTCGATCATCGCCCAGTATCGGGCCACGTGAGGAGAATCGGTAAGCGGTTCGTACTTTTTCAGCAATCGCTCGGGGGGCGTATGAGGCGTGTGCGGCATCATCGGTGCGTACCAGACGAAGAACGGCTTGTCGGCTCGGCGCGACTCGGTGATGAAGTCGTAAATTGGCTGCATCGTTTTACGGCCGATGTCCAATCCCTGGTCGCCGTGACGTTCGCCGCGTGTCATGCCATGAGTGAATCCACCGCGGCGAAAATCGCCCTGCCACCACTTGCCCGTTTGCAGACTCGTGTAACCCCGCTCGCCGAGCAATCTCGGTAACGTGGGGACAGTCTCGAGGAAGCGGTTCATCACTTCGCGCCCAGCGGTGAACTCCGGCGAGCGATGGAACTGGCCCGCCGGCATGCCGGCAGGAATGGGCGGGTCGTTGCTCGTAATCTTATGCTGATGCGGATACAGCCCGGTGATCATCGAGGCCAGACTGGGACAGCACAGGCTACTTGGGACGTAGCCATGCGTGAACGCCGCGCTCTCGCGCGCCAGCCGGTCGATATGCGGCGTCGCAACATGCGGGTGCCCCATGAACGAATAATCGGTCCAGGCATGATCGTCCGCGACGATCAACACGACGTTCGGCGATTGGGCGGCGTAGGTATTCGGCGCTTGGTAGGCCAATGCCACCAAGCAATAGAGGGCAACACGAAGCATCCTATGAAAACCGATCATTGACGACCCTCGCCTGCTCAACTGATTTTGATGGGATGCCGCGATTGTAAGTCCCGGGGGGGCGGGCGTCCCGCCCGCCTTCTCTCTCGCTGCTTACCACAAATTCCCTTCGGAGACGTGTTCACGCAGGGCCAAGGCGGGCGAGACGCCCGCCCCCCAACGTCGATGCCCCTGGTAATCTGCCCTAAGCATGCGGCCGCCTTGACAATCGTCCGCCTGTCGTCGACTCTGGCGATCTTAGGGTTGTTGGGAATTTCGATCGGGGGATGTGTTATGCGTTTGTGCCGCTATCAGGATCAGGCCGGACCGCGAGTCGGCTTCTACAGCGAAGAGATCATCGTACCGGTTGCGTCCGCCGCAAAGGCGTACGCCGACGCGACACATGAAACGGTGTCGCTGCCTGGCGGTGACGACTTACTCGCATTTTTGCCGCCGTCTGGCGAAGCAAATCCCGCGGCGAAAAAGATTGCGTCGTGGCTTGAACGCGCAGGCGCGGCGCTGCCTGAGACTGCAAAACTGCCGACTGCCAAGACGCAACTGCTCGTACCGATCCCTCGTCCGAATAAACTCTTTCTGTTGGCGGGCAACTACGCCGAACATATTCGCGAAGGTGGTGGCGTCGCGGCCGAACGGGCCGAGACGTTCCCCTATGTGTTCATGAAGCCCCCGAGCACAACGCTGACCAACCCGGGACAGCCGGTCGTGATTCCGGCAATCTCGCCCGGCGCGATCGACTGGGAATTGGAACTGGCGGTGGTGATCGGTCGCAAGACGAAGGGTGTCAAGGAAGCGGACGCGCTTGCGTCGGTGGCGGGCTATACGGTGATCAACGACATCTCGAATCGCAAGTTTCGTCCGAACCCGGGCCGGAAGAAGCGCGAGAAAGACGTCTTCTTCGATTGGTTGCATGGCAAATGGCACGACAGCTTTTGCCCATGCGGCCCCTGCATCACGAGTGCCGATGCGATACCCGACCCGCAAGGGCTCGCTATGAATCTCAAGCTCAACGCCGACATCAAGCAAAATGCCTCGACCGGGCTGATGGTATTTCCCGTGGCGGCCGTGATCGAGTTTATTTCCAGCTTTGTCACGCTCGAACCGGGGGACATTATTTCGACCGGCACTCCTTCGGGCGTCGGTAACGCCACTGGCACCTATGTAAAGGCTGGAGACACGTTGTCGGCCAGTATCGCCGGGATTGGTACGCTGGTATCGCCGATCGTGGCTCAGTAGTTGCGTCCACTTGGATTTTTACTCTGTCGGCCGGCCTACCCGGCCATTTCTTGCACGTTACCGTACGATGTTCCTTCGCTCCACACCTGCCGTGCCACCGCTGCCGATGCTGATAACGGGCGTGGCGGGCGTAGCGGGGTACAACGCGCTGGAATACTTCGAGTCTCGTTATCCCGGGCAGGTGATCGGCATCCGCCAGCGAGATAACTGGCGATTGCAAGGGGATCATATCGTTCCCTGTAACGCCGAAGATCCCGTCGAGCTAGCCCGGCTCTTCGACGAGCATCAGTTTCAAAGCGTGCTGGACTGTGCTGGCAATTGCGCCTTGCGCGCATGCGAACTCGATCCGGCCTTGGCCTGGCGCATTAATGTCGAGGGCGTGCGAAACCTGCTCGACGTCATCAGCACACGCCGCGTGCGACTGGTGCATCTGTCGATCGACCTGGTGTTCTCGGGCAACGGCCCTGGTGGGCATGTCGAGGATGATCCTACCGACCCGGTCACGGTCTATGGCCAAACGATGGTCGCGTCCGAGCAATTGATTCAGAGCGCCATGCCAGCGGCGTGCGTTTTGCGCATCTCGCTGCCGATGGGGGTGAGTTTCAACGGTCACGCCGGCGCGATCGACTGGATCCAGTCGCGGTTCAAGAAGTCGCGGCCGGCCACGCTCTATTACGACGAGATTCGCACACCGCATTACACGGACTGCTTGAACGAAGTCTGCGAAACAATGTTGGGAAATGAGCTAACAGGCCTGTATCACGCCGGCGGACCGCGTCCGCTTACGCTGTACAACATTGCGCAGGTTATCAACCGCGTTGGCGGTTATCCGCCGGACTGCCTGATGGGCTGCATGCGTGTCGAGGCGGGACCAATTCCGCCGCGTGCGGGGAACGTTTCGATGGATTGTTCGAAGCTCGCGGCCGCCCTGGGATACGATCCGTTCGACCCCTGGCCGCTGGACGAGGCGTTCGTGCCCACGCACCCCCAGTGGCATTACGAGCGCGACGGCGAGCCAGGCTCGTTCGAGTTGCTCTCACGAGTCTTATATCGCAATCCGCGACGGCGCTAGCGAAAATTCACATCAAGTGACAGCATTGCATTCGGCGGACTCCAGCGGCTGATATTGTTCGGGCCGCTCGTTTGTGATAGCACTCGCTCGCCCTTCTCCGGCATGATTCCCGTTTCGATGAGGTCGTTTTCGCGTGCGCGCTACTCCTCCGGCGGAACTCGTTGCACTCTTAGGCCGCCTCGGATTGGCGACGCCGCGACAAGTTCGCGCCGCGTACCGTCACGCGCGGCGCTTGGCAAAAGACCTGGCGCTGTTTGATACCGTGTGGGTCGATGCCTTGGTCCAGGCGCGCGCCTTAACGCCATTTCAGGCGACGGAAATCAACGAGGGACGCGGCGAGAATTTGCGGGTAGGGCCATTTACGCTTGTCCGGCCCCTTGCAAAAAACGCGTCGGGCCCGTGTTACGAGGCACGCGAGATCGCCAGCGGCCGTGCCATGCGTTTGACCGTCATGCCAGTGCCGACGGCCGCCGGTGCAGCGCTGGAGCAGGTCGAGCGACTGATCGAAAAGTCGATGGCTGTGCGTTCGCCGCACCTCGTGCCGATCGAAAAGTGTGGCCTCGACAACGGCCAACTTTGGACTGCCTCGGCCAGCGTCGCTGGTCGTACTGCAGCGGCATGGCTGATACGTGGCGGACGCATGCCAAATGAAGTGGTGCTGGAAATCGCCCGACAGATGGTGGCGACGCTTACCATCTGTGAAGCGGCTGGCGTGTTGCACGGCGATATTTCGGCCCAGCAATTGGTGCTCAATCCGCTGGGGCAGGTGCAGTTACTTGACCCTGGGCTGCGCATTCTGAGCGACACGCTCCTAACTGTTGAGCTGACAGATCGAAGCGTTGAAACGGCCGACTACCTGGCGCCGGAACGAGCGGCCGCCGCATCGCCTTCTAGTATTGCTACAGATATCTTTGCCTGCGGCGCCCTGTGGTGGCATCTGCTGGCCGGCCGTCCTCCATTTGCCGGTGCAAAGTATGTGGATCGCCTGCGTGCTGCTTGCGCGACGCGAATTCGGGATATCAAGCCGATCGCCTCAGACACGCCTGAACCACTTATTACGGCGATTCGCTGTGCTACGGAGCCAGCACCGGAACGGCGGCCGAAGTCGATTGCGGAACTCCTGCAGCTTCTCGGTCCTCCAAGCGATCGTGGACAGGCGCTCTTGGCACGATTTGTAACGCGCGGTGTTTCTCCGCCCGAACGTCTGGTGCGTCGCGTTCGCACGATCCGGCGGTCACCAAATATGCCGACCTGGGCCACGGCGTCGGCGGGCGTTTTGCTGGCCTTGGGAATCGGCAGTTGGCCCTTGTGGACCCCTGAATCACCCGCTGCTCCGCCACTCGCCATACCGCAAACTGTAGATGTTGCGCCATCGAAAACTGTGTCAACGCCCGTTGCTTCGACAATCGTTACGAGGGGCAAGGGCGATGCACCTCCTGCAACAGGTGCGGAATCGGCGACTCACGGCAAACTTCAGGAATCGCCTGCTCCGCAACAGAAACCACAAGTGGTGCGCACCTCGGCCATGCAGCCAGTAGCCGCAGTTCCCCGGCTGCCTGACGATAAGAAAACGGTATCGCGAGAGTTTGTCATCTCTGCGCGGCGGCCTGTAACGTGGTCGCAAGTGCGGCCCGCGCAGGGGCAGTGCGTGCGGTCGCGCCCCGGAGAGCGCGCGCAAATCATCCTTCCTGCGTCTGGCGCGATACTCGCCACGGAGAACGTACGCTTCGAGGATGTCGATTTCGTCGTTTCTACCCCCACGACGCGGAGTACGCTGGTCATCACGGCCGCCGGTGCGACATTCACGCGCTGCTCGTTGCAGGTCATCACGGAGGCGGGCCCCCTGCCTGCCGCGTTTGATTGGCAGCCTGCCGCGACGGCCGATGCGACGAGTTCGGCTCGGCTGGAGCTATGCGAGTGCGTGCTGGCTAATGTCGGCGCAGGCATTCGCTGCAAAGCGACGCGGCCTGCCGCGATTGCCATGACAGACGTGTTATTCCTCGGCGCCGACGCGCTGGCGGAAATCGATTCGTCGCACGACGCCCCAAGGCGCGTCGATGTGCTGTTCAAGCATTGCACAGTTCGGGGCGCGGCAGAGGTCCTTGAGTGGCGCGTGGCTGCCGAACCATCGAGCGCACTAAACGTTGAAGCTGTCGATTGCGTTTTTGAACTCGCCGCGACGGGTGCTGTTCTCGCGGTATCGAGCAGTGGCTCGGCGACACTTAGCCCGAGCGTTTTGCGCACCGTGGCCTGGCGGGGCTCGGGGTCGCTCGTCGGGCTGAAAACGCCGCTCGTGCGTTGGCGGGGCGAGGACGGCGCGCTGCAACCAATCGGCAACGACCGCCTGCGGGCCGAGGGGCTGGTTCGGACCGAAATGGGTTTTGCCGGCGAAATCGGTGACGGGCCGGACGCCTCGCGACTGGTGCGCTGGCAAGTCCCCCTTCGTTCCGCCACGCCGCCTGGCATCGGGGATATGGCTCTGCCGCGGCTGCGTTAGAAGGCGCTCACACAAGCTTTGAAAAAAGTAAATGCGAAATTTGACCATCTGGTGAATGCGCACTAGTGTTGCTTTCGGAGACACCGCAACCGCACATCGTATTCGCGGGTTCCACACAGCGCGGCTGGACGTCCAGGAGGGCCAGCCATGACCCTAATTCGCCAATTCTTGAGCGATTCCGAAGCGACGACGGCCGTCGAATACGCCGTGATGTTGGCCATGATCATCGCCAGCGTCATTGCCGCCGTCGGAGCAGTTGGTGCCCAATCGGGCGGAATGTGGGCTGGCATTCGAGGTGGTTTGAATGCCGCCGGTTTCGGCTCGTAACGAAAACCGCCCCGTACTGCAACGGCTCGTTGCTGGCGTTCTCGGTGATCTAGCGCGCCAGATTCCGCCGGCGGTCGTATAAAAGAAGCGCGGCCACGGTTTTGGCGTCTTCCACCTCGCCACACTCGATCATGGCAAGTGCTTCGTTGAGTGGCATGATTTCCTTGTCGATCTGCTCGCCGAATTCCAGCCGCGTTTCGCCCGGCGTCAAACCCGTGGCTACGAAAATGTGCATGCGTTCGTGCAGGATGCCCGGCGAGAAAACCATCTGGCACAACGGGGTAAGCGATTGCGCGGTGTAGCCGGTTTCTTCGGCCAGTTCGCGCATCGCGGTGACAGCCGGCGGTTCGCCCGGCTCAAGTGTCCCAGCCGGGATTTCCAGCAGCCATTTTTGTACAGCCAGCCTGTAGTTGCGAATCAGGCAGACGTGGTCGTCATCCACGAGCGGGATAATTGCCACGGCACCGGGATGCTCGATCACTTCGCGCGAAGCCACCCGCCCGTCGGGGAGTCGGTGCGATCGTCGCACGACGCGGAAACGCCGTGTTTCGAGCAGTACTTCAGGCTCGTCCACTACAACCGGACCTGACTGCGATTTGATTGATCGGCGTCGAGACGAGTGATAAGATAACGGCAGTGGTCGCGTTCTCCAAGGCTGCCCCGCGGCGGCGTCAATCTTGCGCAGTACGCCATGCGAGACTTGCTCGGATGGAATCTTTCGCTGGGGCGGTGGGCTGGCATCCAGGTGCGGGTCCACGTCTTTTTTCTGCTGCTGGTCGTCGTTGCGTTGGAGTTGAGTTGGCAGCATGACCCCAAAGGGGAATTGATCGTCGATGTGGCGGTCGTGCTGGCCATCCTGTTCGTTAGCGTGCTGGCGCACGAACTGGGACATTGCTTTGCGGCACGCCGCATGGGTGGTCGCGCCGATCAGATCATGCTCTGGCCCTTAGGGGGGCTGGTCTCGATCAATCTGTCGCACCAGCCTCAGGAAGAACTGGTCACAGCGGCGGCGGGACCGCTTGTAAACTTCTTCATCTGCCTGACGGCGCTACCGGCATTGGCTTTGTTCGGCGCCGATGTTCGCCCGCTGTTAAACCCGCTGGCCGCGCCGGAAAACGTCGAGGGGATGAATGCACTGTTCGTTCTGGAACTGACAGCCTGGATCAATTGGTTGTTGGTGCTGGTCAACCTGCTGCCGGCCTATCCGCTCGACGGTGGCCGAGTGCTGCGCAGTATCGTGTGGCAGCGCAAAGGCTATCGCACCGCCGTGATTGTCGTGGCCCGCGTCGCCAAGTTCACGGCCGTGGCGACCTGGATCGCGGCCTGGGCGGTCCATTCGCAGTACGCATTCGCGACACTCCCGTTGTCGCTGTTGGGTTTCCTGCTGTTTTTCAGCGCCAAGCAGGAAACCGACCGACTGCAGGATCGGGAGTCGGACGATGGCGTATTCGGCTACGATTTCTCGCAAGGCTATACAAGCCTCGAGCGCAACTTCACGGCGACCCCGCGCAAGAATCCCGGACTGCTGCGGCAATGGCTCGATGGACGTCGCGAGGCACGCCGTGTGCGCCAACAGCGAACGGAAGAGGAAGACGACCGTCGTGTCGACGAGGTACTTGCTCGACTGCACGAAGTGGGTCGCGACGGTCTCTCGGACGACGATCGGGCGTTGTTGGATCGGGTCAGCGCGCGATATCGCAATCGGCAGCGTGGCTGATTAGCGACGTTGCGTCTTGCCTCGACGATTTACCAAGTCCTCGTCAATAGGCCTCTTGCGCCTGTGGCCAAATACGAACAATCGCGCGAAGACCTGCTGGCCGAGGCCACGGCGCTGGTCGAACGGGTCGAATTGGCGCTGCCGGCGGAAAGCGCGAACGTCGTGATCGGCTTTCGAAAGACGGGCGCGGCGAGCCTCTATTTTGGCGAGGATCCTGCGTATCACTTCAATTCGGCCGGCCAATTGCGTCGCGCTTATCTAGACGGCCAATTGCTTAAGGCCGAGCGCGAACAGTTGATTACCATGGCCCGGCAGCGGGACGCGGCGGAAGTTCAATTGCGCAGCCGCGCGCTTACGGCCGCCGAATCGAGCGACGTACTGGGAGCGTTGTTGCGAAGAGTGAAGGCGCTCGAGCGGAATCTGGCTGACGGCCACTTTCAGATCGTTGGGCAGGTACCCAGCGACGTCGATATTATCGGCCGCGCACGCCGATTCCTAGCAGACCTGGCGGCCGGCATCTCGATTGCCGCTTCGCCGCGCATGCAATAAATGCCCGGCGTAATTCTCTTGACGGTGCCTACATCTGTAGGTACAAATGCCTACAGATGTAGGTGATCTGGCGAGGTATCGAATGGCAAAAGCGACGACCGGGCTGACGGCCGCACAACTGGCGATCATGGGCCTCTTCTGGGATGAAGGGGAGTTGGGGGTCGCGCAGGTTTGGCAGCTTCTCGGCAAGCGCCGTCGCGTGGCGCGCAATACGGTACAGACCACGCTCGCGCGGCTGGCCGAAAAGGGATGGTTGCTCGTGCATCGCGACGGAAATACCGACTATTTTCGCGCCGCTCGGCCGCGCAACGCGGTGGTACGAGGCATCATCGGACAATTGGTCGACACCGTCTTTGCCGGTTCGACCAGTGGGCTGATCGCAACTTTGCTTGAAGATCGCCGGATATCATCGGAGGAAGCCGAAAGGATTCAGCAGCTCATTGCCCGAGCTGAGCGAGGGAAATGATTGGCGCCGCACTCGATAGTTGGGTGATCGCACGCACCTCGATCGGCGCCGTGCTGACGGTGATCTCGATCTTACTGGCCATCGGAATTGGCGTCCAATTCACTGGTCGCCGGTCGGCAGCATGGCGGCATGCGATTCTATTTTGGACGCTAGTCGCGGTCGGGTGCTGTCCGATGTTCGCGATCGTTTTGCCGCGTTTCGATATCGCGCCTGTAAATCGAGCAGCGATGTTGCCGTCTGAGATCGTGGCCGTTCAGCCGACTGCGTCATCGGAGACCGTATCGCAACGTGTGAATGGTCCAAGCCAGCCCAATGATTTGAGCGCCAGCTTTTTCGTGGCGATGTGGATGATTGGAGCAGTCGTCGGTTCATTGCGAATCGGGCATGGCTGGCGGACTATGCGGCGCCTGATGGTCTCTGCAGTACCGATGTCGAGCGAATGTGCCGAGACGATTTTCTCACGAACTTCGGAGATCCTCGGCCGTCCCGCGCCGCCCGTGCTGGTGTCGGCGGAAGTTTCTGTGCCGATGGCCGTTGGGCTGGTACGACCGCGAGTTTTGATCCCACGGTCCCTCGTCAACCGGCTTCCGGCGGATCAACTTCTGCTCGTGATCGTGCATGAAAGTGCTCACGCGATACGGCGTGATCCTTTGATTGGGCTTTACCAACGTTGGGTCGCGGCCTGTTTGTGGTTTCATCCGCTGGTTTATGTCGCGAATCGGCTCATGGATACTGCGCGTGAAGAGTTGTGCGACACATATGCGCTTCGCCTCGGCAGCCCGGCCGATTTCGCGCGAATGCTATTAACGATTGCCGAGACAATCGGTGACCAACGCGATGTGCTACTGGCCACGCCGATGCTTCGATCGAAGAATCGGCTCGAGCAACGAATCACCAACCTTTTGAAACCAGGGAGAAGAACGATGATTCGACTGCGATGTGGCAAATCGATCATGATTGCGACCACGTTCTTGCTCGGCGCGTGTCTGCTAACCACCTTCGCGACTCCACCGGCCGCGCGAGCGCTGGTCAATGAGCCGGAACCATTGTTGGGGCAAGCCGAAGAGAAAGACGCGGATCCCGCGGCAACTCCGGGCGCCGGCTATGATCTTTCGCACAGAGTTGATTTCCAGGTTGGCGCAACGCAGCTGCTGGAGGGGGACAACCTGACGGTGGACGAAGTGTTCGGCACGTCCGACAAAATCGAAAAGGGAAATCTGTACGTGGTCAAGGGGACGTACCGCCTGTTGTCACACGATAGCGCGCAACTCGCAGCCTACGTAACGACTAGTAGCAAATCGGCATTTCGTTCAACGCCTACGCAAAAGACGCAGTCGATCATGATCGACAAAGGAAAAGGCAAATTCTCGTTGATCTTTTACATGTGGGACGACGGCTGGCCTCACTTAAGCTACTATCCGGCCAGCGGCGGTGAATCATTCTCGGCCATTTATTTTGGCACGGGTGAGAGCCTGCTGACGCGCGGTTGGTGGGAGAAGGGCGATGCGGCCGGGCGAAAGTAAGTGGTGCGAGTCACAAAAGAGCGTGACTTTTATGATTTTTCAGTCCCCGATCGGCAGTGATATCACTTCTGCCGGGCCGGCGGCAGTTGCGATCTTTGTTCCGGGCGCGTTCGAACCGCGGCGCACATAGGCCAGGGCGAGTGGTGCGTTGAGCCGTGGCGAGAAGGCTGCCGAGGTGACCTGTCCAAGCGACTTGCCGGCGTCGTCGGTGAACTCGATGCCGACGGGTGGAACCTCGGGGCCCGCGAACCGGACTCCGCACAGCGTGCGATTGACGTGACCAAGTGCGTCGAGCCGTGCGACGGTTTCCTGGCCGATGTAGCAACCCTTGGTGAAGCTGATCGCCCGGGCGTCGCGCGCCAGTTCCTGCGGCAGGTTGCCGTCGGTCAGATCGCGTCCGTAGAACGGTGTGCCGGCCTCGATCCGCGCTATTTCGAAGGCTTCACGGCCGCAGGGGCGTGCGCCAGCATCGCGCAGATGTTTCCAAAGATCGCCCGCGAGTGTCCGGTCGCAGGAAATCAAGAACCCAGTCGGCTGCGTAAAATCTACACGACGAATCGAGACCGGCACGTTCGCGAGTTGGCCCGTGACGCTGTCGAAGGTGCGTTGGAGGAGTGCGTTGGCCGACCCCTGCAGAAGCGATTCTGCTCTCGGCCCGGCCAGAAGCAATTCAGCCCATGGCTCGCTACGACCATGCAGCTCGACCTTTTCGCGAATTAGGTATTTGTCCAAGTGCTTAAGCAGCTTGGCTTCCTCGCCAGGCACGGTTTCGATAACCAGAGTTTCGGCGCCGCAAAAAATGTTCACGAGCGCCAGCGTGTGCCCTTGCACATTGCACAAGAACGCTTCGCAGCCAGCCCCCGTGGCCAGGCGACGGACTTCGTTCGTACTCAGGTTGTGCAGAAAACTCTGCCGGTCGGCACCCGTCAGTTCGATCTGAGTGCGGTCGCTGAGGTCAACCAGGCCTACGGCACTGCTCAATACTGCGTACTCGGCCGCGGTGTCACCAAAGTTCCTCGGAGTTGCGTTATCGGTGGCCTCGTAAGTCGCGCCGGCGGCCTCGAGTGATGATTTCAACGATCCGTGCATGTACTACCTCGCGCAAGCCAGCGGTGCATTATTGGCCATCAACGGTTGCGACGGCATATTGTGCGTGGGAAATCAAAATGCAAGAAGCATTCGTCGCGGCAAGGCGTTTTAGCTCGGCGGGATTTGCCAGCGGAATAAGACCCAGCTCTTCGACCGTGGCGTCGTCCAACTGGCTCATTAGGTAGACCCGCAACTCGGCAAGCGCCTGCGCCAGGGCCACTGCTGCCAGCGACCCTGCGTCACGATGTTTTCCGAGCGTGCGCAAGGCATGACGTAAATCTTTGGCTTCCGACGCGACACGCACAGTAGGTCCCGGCGCTTCGGCGAGCGAAGTACACAACGCAATCGCCCCACCCGCCGAAACCACGCGCGAGGCACCGCTGAGCGCGCGGGCCAAATTATCCCAGGTCTGTTCCGATGTTGGTCCGTCGATCGCGGCAATCACAAGCTGCGCCGTGTGCGGCACGGGACTCGACCAGGCACGCTGGCACGACTCCTGCCCCTCGCGAAATACGTCGTTTGCCATGCCGGCCAAAACACGCAACACTTCGCCGGCGGGACCGGGCACCACCTGCACCGTAAATTGCACGCCCAATAGCCAGCCCACCTCCTGGATTTTCTCGCGGTTCCGCGCCTCGTCACTCGGAGCATGTGTTAACGAGGCGGCGAATAGCTTGTCCTGTGCTTGCTTTCCCGAAAATGTGGGAAACAGTCCGCCGTACATGCCGTGGTAATCAATCGCCGGCTCGCAGCGCAAACAGCCGATGGGCACGACGACATCCGCTTCGCAAAGCAGTCGATTCAGATAAATCGGCTCGTCATCCGATCCCACCGCCAAGTAGCCTAGGCTATCGCGCGCTGCGGCATCGTGAATGGCCAGCGTGGCCACGGTCCGATGTTCTGACGGGAGTAGTGAGCGAAGTTCGGTCGACGCATCGCTGGGCTGCACGGTGAGTAACGTGATATCAGCCGGGGCAACGCCGCTCTCCACCAAGCAATCAAATAGGGCCCCCACGATCTCGGCCCCGCGCGGAACATCATGGTCGAGCGCCAGCACAACTCGATCCCCAGGCACGACAGCCCGTGCCAGAGGCGGAAAGCCGATCGGAGCGGCCAGCGAAGCCGCCGTCGCTGCGCGGACGTCCGTCAAAGGGTTCTCGATGCGCGTGCCACAGACGGCAATCAGCCGGCCTTCTGGCAGATTCAGCTCGAGCGTGTCATCCGTTCCGTAGCGTAGGCTGGCAGTCATTTGGGCTGTTTGTGGCAACTGGGTGGATTTTCGCCAGTCGGCGAGGACTGTAAATCGTATCGAGTTCCCTCGACCGGGGACATCCCCCGGCAAAAAGGGGTAGCAAGCAGGCAAGACTTGCCTTTACCTGAACGCGAAACTTCCCAATAATCCCGCTCCCAAAAGTTTACGAAGTCGCGCCATTCTGGTGCGGCCGCGTTTATCGCTCCCGCAGGGCGAGGCCAGGAAGTGCCCGCCGCGCGGAAGTTCATTCTTCGGCACACAAATCGTTCTCTCACGCAAGGAAGCGATCATGGCACATCGCCGTCCCATCATGTTTCGGGCTGTATTGGCATTTGCCGCCGGGTTGGGCGTAGCCGTGGCGCTAACGATTCAATCGGGCTGCAACCACGCTACGAGCAAACCGATCGAGGCGCCGCCAACGGCGCGCAAGCTGCTGGATCGGATGGTCGAGACGTATCGCAAGGCGCATAGTTACGCTGACAGTGGGCAGCTCCGGCTCTCGTACCGTAAGCAGGGAGCGGACCTGACGACTCAATCAGCGGACGAATCGGTGACCTTTGTCCGCCCGAACAAGCTCCGCATGCACTGTTATCAGGCGATCGTCGTGTGCGACGGCAAGCAATTGCGCGCCACGGTGGCGGACTTGCCAGGGCAGGTGCTCGACGTCGCGGCACCCGCGGAGCTAAAGCGCGAGGATCTGTTCACCGACGAAATCCTTGCCGGCGTTCTCACGCAAGGCCTGGCCGGCGAATCAATTCAACTGGCGCTTTTGATGCTCGACGATCCGCTCAAGCCGATCCTGGAAGGAGCCGACGAACCAACGTTGTTGCCGGCCCGTGAACTGGATGGGGACGAATGCCAACGCGTCGAGGTCAAGCGTCCGGACGGCAACGTCGTCTTCTGGATCGATCAGAAGAACGTACTTCGCCGTCTCGATTATCCGACCGATGACCTGAAAAAGCAGATCACGCAGCACGAGCAGGCCCCGGTGAGCGAGGTCGCGCTGGCGTGCGAGTTCAAGGGAGCGCGGATCAACGAGCGAATCGCGGACGTGGCCTTCGAATTCTCGCCCCCCGCGGAAGCTAAGCTCGTTAAGCGATTCGCCGTGCAGCCTGAACCGCTGCAGAAAATGCTTGGTCAAAAGATCGGCAAGTTCGAGTTCCTCGATCTCGACGGCAAGCCGGTCGGCCGTGATTCGCTGTCGGGCAAGGTGGTGGTTATCGACTTTTGGGCGACCTGGTGCGGCTGGTGTTTCAAGGGATTACCCAATCTGCAGCAGGTATATGACCAGTACCGCGACAATGATCGGGTCGCGATCGTGACCGTCAGCACGGACGAAGTCAGTGTCAGCAACAATGATCTTTCGGCTGCCTTCGACAAGGCCGGCCTGAAGATGCCGATTCTGCGCGACATCGATCAGCAATCACGTTCCATGTTCGAAGTGCAGGGCTTGCCGACCATGTTTCTGCTGGGCCCGGATGGCACGGTGGAATCGATCGACGTCGGCTATCAACCGAAACTAGCCGCCGAACTACCGCGCAAGATCGATCGGCTGCTGGCGGGCGACAGCCTGTATCAACAGGCACTGCGCGAACACCAGGCCCGGCAGCAGGCTTTTGAATCTTCGCTCGCCTCGGGTAATGCCGAAGTGACCGAGGCGGCCGATATTCCGAAGGCACAAATCGCGTCGCAAAGCGATCCGCGGCACGTCAAGCTGCACGCCCTGTGGCATTCGGACGAGGCTACCAAGCCTGGCAATATCACGGCGGCGGAAGAGGCCGACGGCACGACGCGCCTGTACGTGAATGATGGCTGGCGAACGGTCGTGGCGCTCGACGGGCAGGGGCAGTTGGCGGGCCGATATGAACTGGACCTACCCGAGGAAGCCGCGATCAGCTTTCTACGCACGGCAACTGATGGCCAGGGGCAGCGTTATTTCACCGGCTCGGCGAGCGCTCAACAGCAGTTGTTTGTCTTCGATAGCAACTTCAAAAAGGTGCTCGCCTTCCCCGAGGGAGAACACGCCGGCATTTCCGACGTTCGCCTGGCGGACATGGACAACGACGGTCAACTGGAGTTGAGTGTCGCCTACTGGGGCACCGTGGGCGTGCAAAGTGTTACGCTCGATGGGCAGCGCCGCTGGGCTGACCGTACACTGGAAAACGTCTTTTGCCTGGCGGTCACGAATCCCGGCGGAAATGGTCAACGCGAACTCTTGGCGGCGGATGGACGCGGCATGCTGGTGCCGATCGATAACGAGGGGAAGCAGGGCACGCCGATCTCGCTGACCGGACGCTTTTTGCGTTGGGTTGTTGCCGCTGATCTCAACGGTGATGGCCAAAGCGAGTACTGCGCGATTGCGTCGACCAAGGTCGGCGTTGAGGCGATTGTTGGATTGTCACCGAATGGCGACGTGCTGTGGAATTACGATTTGCCGGTCGGAGCGCACCCAAACGCCGCGCTGGAAATGATCACCAGCGGTCAGGTTCTGAGCGAAGGAAAGCAGTGGGTCGTGGCCGGATCGGACGGCTCGATCCATATCTTGTCAGCCGATGGCAAACCGCTCGACCAGTTCCATGTCGGCGCCGCAATTTCGGGCGTGGCCGTGGCGCCGATCAATGGTCAGGGCGCGTTGATCGTCGCAACAGATAAGGGCGTCGACGCGTGGCGATTGGCTGAATAGCCATTTCCGGTGATACTTGGCCCGGGGCGGATTAGTCATCATCCGCATCGTCTTTGTTGTCCGACGAATACGGCTTGAGCGTAATCCCGCCGTTGTGCGTTTCGATTTCCAGGACTTCGCCTCCACCGGCATGTTTGCCTTTGAGACGCGAGCGTCCTTTGCGATCGACATCGCTTAGTTGCACGTCACTGCGGATGCGTCCGCTGGACGTGTGACACTCCAGGTTAGTCGCGGCCGACTTGGCGAGGCTAACCTTAACGCCACCGTTGTGCGTTTTGATACTGCCTGAGACGTCGCTATCGTTGGTTAGCGCGGCGCGAATGGCGCCATTGTTACTCTGCAGGTGTATTTCGCTGGCGGGCGATTCGACCGTGATCGCTCCGTTGCTGCTCTCGGCGGTCAGCTCGTTTGTGGCAGCGACGGCGCGGACGGCTCCGTTTTCGGTGTGTAGTTTGCAATCCGCGGTGATCCCCACGACGTCGATCTGGCCATTCTTGGTCTGTACGTCGAGTTCGAGCGTGTGCGGCATCGTGATTTCGAACGATACTGACGCCCGCCACCCCGAGTGGCGTGGTTCGCGCCATGCCCAGCCGATTTCTTGCGTCGAGTCGTTAGAGCCTGAGACGGGCGTGGTGATTTCGATCGCCTGCAGGCATTCTTGAGCGTCGGCTTCGCTGGATCCTTCGGCACGAATCTTGGCGTGAACTTCGATCGCGTCGCCTCCTTCGGCGGCTGGGCGAACCCGAACGAGGCCATTGTCGGTTTTCACGGCGACCTTCTTCGTACCCACGGTGGGGATCTGGCGCGTTTCCTCACTTTCGGCACGGTTTCGGCCGACTTCGATGCACCCGGCCAAAGGTAGGAGCATGGCCAAAAAGGCGAGCCTCGCGTAGGGAAAGTATGTTCCGCGCGGGTGTTGGACGTAGGCGAACATGGCGGACCCCTCAGTCGGCGATTTTGCTAGGGCACATGACAGCTCTGGCTGGTGATTCGCTCGCGCTAGCGGAATCTTGGGACACCGGCACGGCAGGGGCATTTTAACACCCGTACGTTGCCCGTTGACCTAGTAGGGCGACTTCTTTTTAGCTGGTGCGCAAAAGTGTTACCTCGCGGGCTCGAGGCACTATCTTCTCAGCGCACAGGCCCGCGAGCGCAAACAAAAAGGCGGTCCGACCCACTTTGGATCGGACCGCCATGCTTGCAAAACCAGGCCCTCCTCAGCCCTGTCGGCGAGAGGAGAGGTTCGAA
Source organism: Pirellulales bacterium (assembly GCA_036499395.1). Lineage (NCBI taxonomy): Bacteria > Pseudomonadati > Planctomycetota > Planctomycetia > Pirellulales > Pirellulales bacterium. Next base: position 638 of record DASYDW010000001.1, on the reverse strand, counting down.
CACGCTCTAGCCGTTAGCCGCCGCATCCGCAGCTGGGCTCGCACGCCGTCGGGCAGCAGGGGACCGGGCAGCAGATCGTGACCGGAACTTGCTTGCACACGACGCGAGGCACGCAGCGGGTGACCGTGTAGGCCACTTGCTTCGGCACGCAGCGAGTGACGTTGATGGTCTTCGTGAAGTGAACCGGCTTGCAAACCGTGTAAGCGACTTGCTTGCAGCACTTCTCGGCAACCATGTGGCAGCACTGGTAAGCGACCTGCTTCGAGTGGCATTCCTTCACAATGTGGCAGACCTTGTAGCAGCAGGTCTTGACACGTTGTTCGGGGACCATCTTGCAGACCGTGTAGTTGCAGGTCTTGACGCGTTCTTCGGGCACCATGTGGCAGACCTTGTAGCAGCAGGTCTTCACGCGTTGCTCGGGCACCATGTGGCAGACCTTATAGCAGCAGGTCTTCACGCGTTGCTCAGGCACCATGTGGCAGACCTTGTACGTGCAGGTCTTCACGCGTTGCTCGGGCACCATGTGGCAGACCGTGTAGTTGCAAGTCTTGACCCGCTTCTCGCTGACCATCCGGCAGACCGTGTAGGAGCACTTCTTGGTCTGCGTTTCGCGGACGTACTTCACGCAGTCGATCGTA